>JAICHC010000841.1 GCA_025922795.1 Candidatus Binatia bacterium
AGACGATCAATAACCCGCGAAACTTTGTCGTCGTCGAATGCCCGCGCAGCCGGGCCCAGAGTCGATCGACGGCATAGAAGATCAGGGGCAGTAAGAGCGCGAGAAATGCCGTACCGATGAGCGCGTGGGTAATGCCGCGATGATGCTGAAGGTAGTCCCAACGATCGCCGACGAGCAGGATTGCGACGTCCGAATCGGGGGAGTTCGCGGCGAGAATACAAAGAAGAGTCGCACCCGGTGACAGCTTTTCCAGACCCGCCTTGGCCGCAGTGAGTCCGACGAGCGAGTGCGTTAGATTGTCCAAGCCGGGTTAGCCCTCCGCGCGACTTCTAGATCTAGCCAAGTAACGACGCAGGGGCTTCTGGCGGAAGCTGGGCGAAACGTTCCGGATCCAGCTTTTGCAGTTCGGTTGCTGCTTCGCGCGCCGCAGCCGAGACGGGTAAGGGTTTGTTGTCCTCGTCTTTCGCCTTTCGCGACGCGTCTACCATGTTGAAGAGCACGTCGGCGGCTTCTTTCTTTTTGCCGAGTTTCTTGTAGACCTTTGCGAGCTGAAGGCTGGCAGTGTCGGCTGTTACGCTGGTGCTGTTTTGTTTGGCGAGATCGCTGTAAAGCTGAGCCGCTTCGTCGAGTTTGCCGTCACTCTCCTTCGCCTGCGCCAGGGCGAACTTCGATAATGCAGCGACTTCCGGGATTCCGCTGTTAGCCAGCTCGGTAAGCTCAGTGATGCCTTTGGGGCGGTCGACCGTCAAACGGTTGGAGGCAATAAAGAAACGGGCCTCAGATTTATAAGGATCGCCATACTTGGCGGCGACTTTCTCAAACTCCTCAATCGCGCGCTGCGCTCGCTCGAGCTCGCTGCCGTAAACCGGATCGGTACTTCCGGGAATGGGCGCCGGATTGATGTCGGCGGTGGCGATCGTAATTGCGCGACCGAGCGCCTGGCGTGCTTCGTCGGACTTCCGGTTGCTCCATTTAACAATGACAATCGTGAGTATTCCGGCGAGCAGGAGTCCGCCCAGGGCATAGAGAATGGTGCGGCCGCGACCCTCGAGCATGTTGCCGAGGCGGTCGAGGAAACCCATCGTCGTATCACGGAAGCGGTCGTGCTGCAGTTCCCTGGCCCGCTTTTTCTTGTAATTTGCCACTTAGTTTCCTTTCGCAAGCCGGCATGGTCGGCTGCGTTCTCTTGGGTGTATGATTAGCGAAAATGTCACTCTAATGTTGCGTCGGAAAAGTTGTCAACCGCGCATGCATCTAAGACAGGGCATGAAATAGGACAGGGCGTGAAATTTTTTTGGGAACAAATGAATTGGCTCCGGTGTCTAAGCACGAGCCTGTCCGGGAATGGGCAAAAGTCGTTTGATGCTCCGATTCCCGCCCCAGGGGGTGATCAGTGAGCTACGGAGAGCCAATAGCCCTCCGAGGGCAAATCGAGTTGGAGCAGGTTGCCCCGGCGACCGTGGTCGAGCCACGGCAACTGATCGAGGCGCAGTTCATTGAGAGATTGAAGCGGGGGGATGCGGCGGCTTTTGAGACGCTGGTGAATGAACGCTCGGGCGAGATTTACGGTCTGCTTTACCGGTTGACCGAGAGTAGCGAAGAGGCCCGCGACCTGACCCAGGAGACGTTTTTAAGAGCGTTCCAGAGCATCGGGCACTTTCGTGGCGAATCAGACCTGCGCACCTGGATTTATCGCATCGCGATCAACCAGGCACGTAACCGGTGGCGGTGGTGGCGCAGGCGACGGCGCGATGCGACGGTTTCTATTGACGCGCCGCAACTGAATGGCCAACCGTCGCTGATTGGAACGCTCAAGGCGGATAACGGTAACGATCCGGAACGCGAAACATTGGCTCACGAGCGCGAGCACGCGTTGCGAAAAGCGTTGGTTTCGTTGAAGCGAGTTTATCGTGAAGCGGTGGTGTTGAGAGATATTGAAGGATTTGCGTACGAGGAGATTGCAGTAGCGCTCGACGTAAGTGTTGGAACGGTGAAATCCCGACTCGCGCGCGGACGTCAGGAACTCCGCCGAAAGCTCGAAGGATCTTTGTAATTGCCGATAGGGATCAGGATGGCTGACCCGCCCCGGCTCACTGAACTCGGTGCCAAATGGGTCGAAGTGAGAAAACGGCGGGATCAAGGCTTCCGCAGTGGCATGAAAGAGCGTATTG
>JAICHC010000842.1 GCA_025922795.1 Candidatus Binatia bacterium
AAAGCGTTCTGGGTTACTTTTATGGATCCAGAGTTTAAGGCTGACGCTAAAAAGTCGAAAATCGAATTCACGCCGAGCAACGGCGAGCAGGTGACACAAATCGTCCAGACGATCCTCAACACGCCGCAAGGCGTGCTCGCAAAAATGAAAAAAATACTGGCGCCGTAGGTGAGCTCGCGTCGGCTTGCCGCTATACATTGATCCAATCCCATTCTCGTAAGCCGTTGCCGCATTGACGCGTATGCAGCTAGGGGTGTCTCGATGCCGCTGGTATATAAACAGACAACGCGCGCCGGTCGCGATACCATTCCGAGCCCGAAAAGGAGCTAGCCATGGCGATTCATCCTCTGGCGGGAAAGCCTGCGCCCGCCGAAGTACTGATCAATGTTGAGGAGATCGAGAGAGCCTACGACGAGCGCAAGCCGAATCCCGACAATCCGCAACAACTGGTCAGTTTCGGGACCAGCGGGCACCGCGGCAGCTCGCTCGACGGTACGCTCAATGACCCACATATTGCCGCGATTACCCAAGCGATCTGTGAGTTTCGCGCACAAAAAAAAATAACCGGTCCGCTCTACATCGGGAAAGACACCCATGCCGTGTCGGGACCGGCACAGCGTACGGCGCTCGAAGTACTGGCCGCCAACGGCGTCGAAACGATTATTCAGCGCGACGACGGGTTTACACCGACGCCGTCGATCTCGCGCGCGATCCTGGTTTACAACCAGGGCAAAAAAGAATGTTTGGCCGACGGTATCGTGGTCACGCCGTCCCATAACCCGCCGTCCGACGGCGGTTTTAAGTATAATCCGCCCCGGGGCGGACCGGCCGACACGGATATTACGGATTGGATGCAGCAGCGCGCTAACGATCTGCTGCGCGGCGGCAACCGCGCGGTCAAACGGATTTCCCGCGGCGCAGCGCTGCAGGCCTCCACCACGCGCGAGGCTGATTTTGTCACGCCTTACGTCGAAGCTCTGGCGGCGGTGATCGACATGGAGGCGATTCGCGCGGCGCGTGTGAAGATCGGCGTCGATCCGCTGGGCGGCGCGGCTCTGCCTTATTGGCAGAGAATCGCCGAGGTCTACGGGTTCGATCTCACGATTGTTAATGACGCGATCGATCCGGCGTTTAGCTTCATGACGCTCGATCACGACGGCAAGATCAGGATGGATTGTTCGAGCCCGTATGCCATGGCGCGCCTGGTAGGCATGAAGGATCAATTTCAAATTGCCGTGGGCAACGACGCCGATGCCGATCGCCACGGCATCGTCACGCCTTCCCACGGACTGATGAACCCGAATCATTACCTGGCCGTGGCGATCGATTATTTGCTGACGCACCGGCCGCAGTGGAGGAAGGATGCAGCGGTCGGCAAAACTTTGGTCAGCAGCTTGCTGATCGACCGGGTCGTCGAGCGCCTCGGTAGAAAACTTTTCGAGGTGCCCGTGGGCTTCAAGTGGTTCTCCCAGGGCCTGTTCGAGGGCGAAATTTGTTTCGGCGGTGAAGAAAGCGCGGGGGCAAGCTTTCTATGCCGTGACGGAACGGTTTGGACGACGGATAAGGATGGCATCATTCTTTCATTATTGGCGGCGGAGATCATTGCCACGACGGGCCGTGATCCCGGTGTTTGGTACGATGCATTGACCAGGGAATTGGGCCGGTCCTATTACGCGCGGATGGATTTGCCGGCATCGGCGGCGCAAAAGCAAGCGCTCAAAGCGTTGCGACCTGACGGCGTCGCGGCGAAAGAGCTAGCCGGAGAGCCGATCCTTGCCAAGCTCACTAGGGCGCCGGGCAACGGCGCGGATATCGGCGGCCTCAAGGTCGTCGCGCGCAGCGGCTGGTTTGCCGTGCGCCCCTCGGGCACCGAGGATCTATGTAAAATCTACGCTGAAAGCCTTCATTCCGCAGAGCACATGAAAAAGATTCAGGAGGAAGCCCTGAAAATTGTCCAGGCCGTATTCGCCCTCGCTTAGTCAGGCTACCGGGCGAGCAGGAAATTTGCCGACTGAAAGACACGGCAGCGGACGATTTTGCCGTTACGGCGGTGTCTATTTTTCGACGGTAACGTTCTAATCTCGCGCTTTAGTTTTTGGGAAAATTCAGCGCGTCGATCTCGAACTTCCTCAGCTCCGGCATCACTTGTTCGGTGA
>JAICHC010000843.1 GCA_025922795.1 Candidatus Binatia bacterium
ATGCAGCGCTCGCCCGATGCGGCCGGCGTCGAGGTCTATATCGAGGGCGCGAAAGCCGTGATCACCGAGGATGGCGCGCACTTGCCCCAGGCACTCAAGATGCTTGAGATGGGCATTTCCAAAGTCGGACCGGTCGTTACGCTGCAAAGCGCCGCCCTCGAAGCCGAGCTCCGGCAAAACCAATGGGACGCCGCGCTCGCACGCGTGGACAAAATGACGTCGCAGATGCCGCGCAAAGATACCTGGCTCGCCAAACGCGGCGACATCCTCGTGAAAGCCGGCCGTTATGACGAAGCACGCAAGGCTTACCAGGACGCTTTGACGGCGATCGAAAAGCTCACGCCCGCGCAGCGCCGCCACCCTTCCACGGTCGAGATGCAGAAACAGTTGAAAGAGTTGGTCGCGAGCACGACGGACCTCGCCGGACGTTCGGTCGTGCCCGAGACGAAGCTTCTCGAAAAAGAGCCTGCACCGCCCACGCTGCCGCCGCGCTTCCGGGTCGCTTCGACGAACCTTCCCGTCCTGCCGCCCGGCGGCCAATTGCGCACCTACTACATCGCCGCCGAAGAGCTCGAATGGGATTACGCGCCACAAGGAAACGTGCTGCAAGAGCCGTTCTGCGGCGACGCGGACGATCTGCCGGGCGCGATGATTCCAGGCCGCATTGGCATGCGTTATAAAAAGGCCATTTATCGCGAATACATGGATGGGACGTTCCAACGGCTCAAGGTCCGCTCAGGCCATTGGCGGCACCTGGGAATGCTGGGACCGCTCTTGCGCGCTGAGGTCGGCGACCAGATCCGCGTCGTGCTCAAGAACCGCACGCGCTTCCACGTGAGCATGCATCCGCACGGCGTGTTTTATCTCAAGACGAGCGAGGGCTCCGGTTACAACGACGAAACTTCGCCCGGCGACAAGCGCGATGACGCCGTCGAGCCGAGCAAGGAACACACCTACGATTGGTTCGTGCCGGAGGACGCCGGACCCGGCCCGAACGACGGCAGTTCGGTCGTTTGGCTGTATCACTCGCACGTACACGCGCCGCGCGACAGCAACGCCGGGTTGATCGGCGCGATGATCGTGACGGCCAAAGGCAAAGCCCGCCCGGACGGCAGCCCGACGGACGTTGACCGCGAGTTTGTCACGTTATTCAACATCTACAACGAAAACCAAAGCGGCTATTTCGAAGCAAACCTCAAGACGTACCTCGGTTCAACCAACGCTGTGAATTGGAATGATCCGCTTTTCATCGAAAGCAACATGAAGCATTCGATCAACGGCTTCGTGTTCGGCAACCTGCCGCTCTTGAGCATGTACGAGAACGAACGCGTGCGGTGGTACTTGCTCGGCATGGGCAGCGAACCTGATTTGCACACGTCCCATTGGCACGGCAACACGGTGCTGCATCATGGCCGCCGAACGGATGTGGTCGAGCTATTGCCCGCGTCGATGAAAGTCGCCGATATGAAGGCGAAAAATCCGGGCATCTGGATGTATCATTGCCACGTCAACGACCACATGCTTGAAGGGATGAGCGCGCGCTACGAAGTCCTGCCCGCGACGGATACGACCCGCAAAACCACGCCGGAGAAGGTCGCAGCCACCGCGGCGAAGACGGGGAAATAAACCCCAAACCCCAATAGTGTGGCCGCGTCTCGTGAGAGCGCGGCTAGCTTTTGCGGCAACTATCAGCCGTGTTCTCACGAGACACGGCCACGATCTTGGGGATTTGGTGCTTGGTGTTTATCACACCGATGCCCCTTGACCGACCACAGTGCCTATTTCGGCGCCGTCTGCTTCGTCTCTTTCGGCAGGCGCTCCACTTGCGGTTCGCTGCTGAAATGCAGCCAATAACCCTTGACCCATCGGGTCAGTTGCACCAGGTCCGTAAAGTTCATTGGCTTGGTCAGAAACGAATTGGCGCCGAGCTTGTAAGCGCGATTGATGTCGGTCGTGGCGCCGGAGGTCGTCAGCACAATCACACGCAATGCCGAAAGGGTCGGATGCTCCCGGATCCACTCCAGCACTTCAAAGCCGTCTTTGTTCGGCATCTTGAGGTCCAACAGCAGGAGGCTGGGAAGGGGAAACTCATCGCGGTTGAAGTATTTGCCCTCGCCGGCGAGATAGGCGATAGCCTGCTCGCCATCTCGGCGG
>JAICHC010000844.1 GCA_025922795.1 Candidatus Binatia bacterium
GTGATCAACCTTAAAACCGCCAAACAGATTGGATTAAGCATTCCACCTAACGTCTTGGCTAGAGCAGACCGAGTAATTCGGTAAGGAGTGAAAGGTGATAAGTAAGGCGAATCTAAAATCCAAAATTGATAGTCGATTCCGCCAAACGTGCAGGTGAGAGCGGATAAAGTAATCAAGTGAGAACAGCGTAGGATTTGATTGAATTCTCCTTCAAAACAATCCTCTGGATGTTCAGCATCATGCTTCGAGGAAATACCATCTTGCCAGATCTTGTTTTCTCTGTCGGACTCGACTATTTACTTCCCGCATGAATATACACGACCTGACCGCCAACCAACTCAACCGCGCCGCCGCCATTAAGGAACAACTCGCGTCTTTGAACAAGGAGCTGAGCACCATCCTCGGTGCGCCAAACAGATTGCGACCGGTGGCCAAAAAGACCCGCACCATGAGCGCTTCCGCGAGACGAAAGATTGCAGCTGCCCAGAGAGCACGATGGACGAACTTGCGACGGACTAAATCGGCGCGGAGTTCATCGAAGCCTGCGGCAAAGAAAAAGACGATGAGCGCCGCAGCCAAGGCGATGTTGTCTGCCAGGATGAAGCGTTATTGGGCGGCGAAGAAGGCTGCCAAGAAGTAACCTGGTCGGTTCGCGTTTCGCTCCCTTGTGGGGCAGTTCAGCTTATTGGGCTTGAGCCGGTACCCGCACGTCCAAAATTTTTGGACAAACGCACGGCCGATTTCACGTCACAAAGTCCGCGTTGTTATTCCGGCAGCAGTTCACGCCGACTCTGATCCGGATCCGAATACCTGGTTTATATGAGAGGTTGAATCGTTTCGTACGCGCTGAAGGACAAAACGGCCGATGGAAACATCGTGGAAACAAGTATTTCTAAGAGTCTCTACAACAAGAGCATTTTCGTCGTCAAATAACCGCCAATCAGTAGGTCGGGGTTATGTCTCGAGCCGGTTCCGCCCGTTGGCGACCTACATGGAAGTCGTCGTCGCATTCTCGGCGTTTGAACCGCTGGATTCGACCTCGCTCCTATCGTTACGCACTTGATGCGTACCAATTCCCTCTGCTGTCGGGGCATCGGTTGCACCTTCAGCGCCAGGCAAAAGCTTTATAGGCCCATAGGACACCCAGTGCTGCGAAACCAAATGACAATGATGACAACCGCAGCGGTGCGGCTTGTTGGTCTACCGTCTCTCAGGCTCTCCTGCGCTTTTCTCCGGCAGTCATCCAGAACTGGGCCCGGGATTAGCCTTATCGCTAACGCGATTCCGAAAGGCACCAATATCAGGATCGTCCAGGTAGCCGAGGATCGGCACGAAGTCCGGTATGAGATCGATTGGGCTTAACGCATAGGCAACGATAGCGGCTACGAAAAGCTTTGCATACGACGGTGTTCTTGGATCGCGTGCAGTCAGGTACAGAGCGAACGTTTCCGCTTTAAGATTACGGGCACGTTGCTCGAGGTTTTCACGGAATCTCACTTCGCTTGTCCTCGTTGCCTTGCCCCACTTATAGGCCGCTGGCCCTAATGATAATTGTAACTCTCAGAGAATTTGCGAACAGGAACCGCTCTGTTCAACAATCGAAAAAGACCGTCACATAGACGATCGAGGCGACGGGCGCAGGCGGCGAAAACTGGCGCTCGGCTGTTTACCTGATCACCCGATCTGCTCTGGCCAGCACATTAGGCGGAATCGTGAAACCGATTTGATTGGCCGTCTTGAGGTTGATCACAAACTCAAATTTGGTTGGTTGCTCGACGGGCAGATCTTGGGGCTTTGCTCCTTTGAGAATTTTATCAACATAGGTCGCAGCTCGGCGATAGAGGTCGCCAATCAGCGGCCCGTATGCCATGAGTCCACCTTCCTCGGCTAACTGGCGTGTGGGGTACATGCCCGGAAGGCGGTGCCGAAGGGCGAGTGCAACGATTTTTTTTGAGTGCAGTGGGACCTGCGGACTCAATATCACCAGCAGAGCGTCGGCATCTTTCTTCGGCAAGTCTGCGAAGGCTTTTTGATATCGTCTCCGGTTTGAACATTGAGCGGCTGAAGCTTTATGGCGAATGCTTCCCGCTGCCTCCTCGGTTTCTTTAAGGCCGAGCATCGCTTCACTTGAAGGCGA
>JAICHC010000845.1 GCA_025922795.1 Candidatus Binatia bacterium
AGCGACGTCATGCTGCCGAAGCCGATGAGGCCGACGTCGTCGCCGGATCGCAGCGTTTCAGATTTCCCAAATTGGATCGGCGTTCGCGCCTCGGGAAGGCTGTCGTCTGCTGAGCCGCGCGGGTACCGCACGGCGATGGGGCCGTCGTCGTAGCTCATTGCGAACCGGACCATTTCTGCGAGTTCCGTGGTGTCTCGCGGTGCCATGATGACCATGTTCGGCAGCGGCATCAGATAGCTGATATCAAAAGCGCCGTGGTGCGTAGCACCGTCGGCGCCAACCAAACCGCCGCGATCCATAAAGAAACGCACCGGCAGATTCTGTATCGCAACGTCATGCACAACTTGATCGAAACCGCGCTGCAAAAATGTGGAATAAATCGTGCACGCCGGCTTCAATCCGCCCGCCGCCAAGCCGGCAGCAAATGTTACGGCGTGCTGTTCCGCAATTCCGACGTCGTAATATTGATCGGGGAGCTCTTTCGAGAACTTCGTCAAACCCGTGCCATCGGGCATGGCAGCCGTTATTGCAACGATCTTCGGGTCTTCTTTCGCTAGACACAAAATCGTTTCGCCGAACATGTTGGTATACGAAATCGGCCCGCCCGATGACGGCATCTCGCATTTCTGGGCGTCGAACGGCACGACTCCGTGCCACTTGCGCGCGTCGCCTTCGGCGACGTCGTACCCCTTCCCTTTTACGGTAATTGCGTGAACAAACACAGGGCCCTTTAGATCGCGAACGTTGGCAAAGACGTCGAGCAAAACGTCTAGGTTATGGCCGTCGATCGGGCCGATGTAATCGAAGCCAAGCTCTTCGAAAATTGCTCCGGTATCTTCCGGAGCGAAATAATGCGCGACGCCGTGCTTAAGCCCGGCGGCAGCTTTCACCATGGGTTTCGGCAGCCTCTCGACGGCGGCTTTAACTTTGCGTTCTGTTTCTTGGAACCACGGCCGGCTCCGCAGTTTTGCGAAGTGATTCGAAAGCGACCCGACGCTGTTCGCGATCGACATATTGTTGTCGTTGAGCACGAGCGTCAAATCGGTTTCGAGCATGGCGGCGTTGTTCAGCGCCTCCCAAGCCATGCCTCCGGTCATCGCGGCATCGCCTGTTATGGCAACCACACGCTCCTGCCCACCAAGCTTGTCCCGAGCCACTGCGTAGCCGAGGCCCGCGGAGATTGCGGTCGAAGCGTGCCCGGCGCCCCAGTGATCGTGTTCGCTCTCGGTCATCCGCAGGAAGCCGCTGATGCCGCCGGTTTGCCTCAAGCCACCGAACTGCGATAGCCTGCCGGTGAGCAGCTTGTGCGGATAGGCCTGGTGGCCCGTGTCCCAGCAAATCTTGTCGGGGGGCAGCGTGTAAGTCGCGAAAAGCGCTACCGTTAGCTCCACGGTGCCGAGGTTGCTTGCGAAATGCCCGCCTGTGACGCTGACCTTGTCGATAATCGCCTGGCGCACCTCGTTCGCAAGTTGATGCAGTTCCGGGCGAGTAAGGCTGTGCACGTCCGCAGGGGTTTGCAGAGCGGTCAGTAAGGGATATCTCTGTTCGTCGGTCATGGGTTCTGTGTGTGGAAGGCGTCCACGAGGCCTGCTATGGCTTTAGCGTACCGCGCGGAGGCGCCCGTATTCCGGTTAACAAGAGAACGTCCCGCCTCGGCCATCCGTTGCCGAAGATTCTCATCGTTTAGAATATTCAGAACTGTCTCGCGCAGTTGTTCGGCGGTGCTCGCCGTAAGGACGGCTCCCGCCGCGAGTCCTTGTTCATAAGGCTCTCGGAAGTTCTTCATATTCGGCCCGCACACCACCGGCGCGCCCGATGCCATCGGCTGGATCAGGTTTTGGCCACCGAGGTTGTCGAAGCCTCCGCCGATGATGGCCACATCGGCGTGCGCATAGAGCGACGCCAATTCGCCCATTGTATCGAGCACCAGAAACCGCGCGGCGTTTTCGCCGACCGAGCGCATGCCGACGTTGAAGCCCTTCGACCGCGCGGAATCGGCGACGAGTTGCGCGCGTTCGGGATGGCGGGGGGCGAAAACGATGCGAGCCGGCACGCCTTCGAGCGATTCCAAGACAAGCTGCTCTTCCATTTCGCCGCGCGCGCTTCCGACGACGACGAGCTTCTCGTCACCGAGA
>JAICHC010000846.1 GCA_025922795.1 Candidatus Binatia bacterium
GAAAGCGGTCGAGCTGCGCTTCCGGCAGCGGATAGGTGCCCTCGTATTCGATCGGATTTTGCGTGGCGACCACCGTAAAGCAACTCGGCAAGGAGCGGCTTTCGCCGTCGATACTGATCTGGTACTCCTGCATCGCTTCCAGTAACGCGGCCTGGGTCTTGGCCGGCGCGCGGTTGATCTCATCGGCGAGCACGATCTCGGAAAACAGCGGCCCGGGCCTGAAGCTGAACTCCTGCGTTGCCGATTCGTAAATATTCACGCCGGTGATGTCCGACGGCATCAAGTCCGGGGTGAACTGGATGCGCGAAAAGCGGCAGCGCAACGCCGCGGCAAGACTGCGCGCGAGCAAGGTCTTGGCCACGCCCGGCACGCCTTCGATCAGCACATGTCCTCCGGCCGTGATCGCGACAAGCAAACTCTGAATCGCCGTCGCTTGGCCGTGAATGACTCGCTGCAGCTCGGTTTGCACGGCCCGGCCGATGTTCAGCACATGGTTGGAAACTTGGGTATCGTTCATGGTCGTAATCCCTTGATAGTTTCTCCGGCGCTTCGTCCGAAGTCGACGAATTCCCGCTCGCTCAATTTTTCGCCGGTTTTTACTTTTTTAAACAACGCTTGCAATGTGGCCGCGGATGCAGCGCCGGTTTTTGCCAGGCTGGTAATTTCTTGATTCCAGTTGGAAGGGTCCACGTTCTTGCTGCGTGTGCGGGTAAGACAGTAGCAAAGATGCTGCACGATCAATTCCGCGGCCAATCCTTGGGCGGCTGCCGCTTGCAGCACGCCGGCGCGCGCATCGAGCAGGTCCAGCGGACTCCTCCGATCGGGTGGGGGCGATTCTCTAATTCGGCCAAAGCGACGCCGGTAAGCGAAGGTGTAAAGCAATCCCGCGGCGGCGATCTGCAAAATACACCAACCCCATGGAGTCATGAGAAAGGCGGCGGTCAATTCAGCGGTGCCGCGCTTCTGTCCGAAGCCGTGATGATACTCGTCGAAAAGAATCCCGCCCTGGCCCCAGCCGGCGGCCAGACTGGTAAGCCACACGGCATTGTCCGAGCGGCGCAGTGCGCCATTGCTCGCCATCATCGGATCGGCGACGGCTACGATGCGCCCTTGCCCTAAGGGAATTTCGATTGCCATCATTGCATTATTGGCGGCGGCGATAACCTTGGCGTCGCCCGTGGCGGCGAAACTGCGCCGCCAGCCCAATGTGATTTCTCCGTTTGGAATCGACGAACCGAAGGCTCGGCCGGTATTAATCTGGCCGGCTTTCGTCCAGCGCAAAGACGGCGCGTAACGCGAAAGCAATGTCTCGGTTTGCGCAAAATCGCTGTCATCCGCGCCAGGCCTTCGCTCGACCCTAGCGGAGCTCACATGCCGGCCTATGGGCCAGCCGTCGGCGCTGAGCAAGATCAGTTGGCCACCGGCGGAGAGCCAGCGCTCGAGATGCTCCATTTGGTTGGCGGATAACGGCCGCGCCGGTCCGGCGACGATCAGTGTGCTGGGCGCGTCCGAGGTGCCGGGTAGCCGGAGCGAATCTAGCGGGCGACGCCATTGCCCGACTCCGGGCAGCAGTTGCTGCATGACCAGGAACAGCGCGCGCGTGCCGCTCGGATCGGTGAAAAACGTCGAGGTGCGATGCAACAGCGGGTCTGCGCTTTGCTGGGTTGAAAGACTTGCCAGCAAAACCGAGACGATCAGAAAGATTGCGGTCGACACGGTCGCCGTGAAACGATTGTACGTCTGTGAAGTCATGTGGAGACACCCGCCTCATCGCACAGCCGGTCGAGGCGCAGAACCAGGGCTTCAGCGACGTCAGCGGAAACGTGGCGGCTCGCGTAGACGACTTGGTCGTAAAGCTCCGTCACTTCGGCGAACGTCCCATGCCAGGGATGACTCTGGGCGCATTCCCTTAGATAGTGCGAATTGGTCTTCCAGCCGGCAAATTTAACGGCGCCCTGTTCATCCAACAACCCGAGCAAGACCCGGTGCGCGATCCAAATCGCGCGGCGCGTCTTGCCTTCCTTGAGCATGGTGCGTGCGACCTGTAAGGCTTCGCGCCAGTTGGTCGCCGCGCCTTCCAGGATATCCCAGCGCGCGCGCTCGGCAGCCGGGCGATCTTTCTTTCGTCGA
>JAICHC010000847.1 GCA_025922795.1 Candidatus Binatia bacterium
AAGTACGCCGATGGCGAAGACAACCGCGCTGAGAATCAAATAGTAATTGAGCGGCACCATTTAGGACCGGCGCTCCCGCTTGGCCAAGACCACCGCGCCGACGATGGCGACAAGCAACAGGATCGAAGCGATCTCGAAGGGCAAGACGAAATCGCCGAACAGGCTCTTGGCGAGCATCTCCGGGCTGCCGAATAATACGGTTGACGCGACGGGATCGGCGGCTGTTTCCGTCTTGGTTAACAGGCTTGCTAATACGCCGCCCAGCAGGAGCGCGAGCAACCCGGAGAACCCCAACCAGGCGCCGCTCTGTTGTTGCGGCGCGGGATTAAGGAACATAATCACGAAAAGAAACAAAACCATGATAGCCCCGGCGTAGACCAGCACCTGCAGCACGCCAACCATCGGTGCCTGCAACATCACAAAAAAAATCGCAATGATCAGCAGCGCCGCCACCAGCGCCATCGCGCAGTGCACGACGTTGCGCAGCAAAACTACCAGCAGGGACGAAATGACCAGGAGGGTGGCGAGAGTAAAAAATATCAAAGTTGAAGCGTCCATGGCGATTTGAGGTTCTATTGCGCAGCGAGTATCACGAACGCAGTGATCATGACATTGATCAAAGCGAGCGGTAGCAGCATCTTCCAGCCTAGGCGCATGACCTGATCATAACGAAACCGTGGCACGCTCCAGCGTAAAAGAATCTGCAGCCAGCAGAAAAAAAGCACCTTAAGAGTAAATGCACCGACCTGTAAACCGACCACCGCGAGATGCGGCAGCAACCATTGACTCCCCCATGGGAAATGAAAACCCTCGCGCATCAGATAGGGCACCTGCCAGCCGCCGAAGAAGAGAGTGGTGACCAGGCCCGCCACCGTCACGATTTCAGCGAACTCGCCGGCGAAGAACATGAGAAACTTGCCGCCCGAATATTCGACGTGGTAGCCGGCAACAAGCTCCGACTCGCCTTCCGGCAAATCGAACGGAATCCTTTTGGTCTCGGCCACGGCTGCCGTGAAGAACAACAGAAACGCCAACGGTTGGAGAAAGATACCCCACGCCGGCAGCCAACCGATCACGGGCTGCAAGAACGCCAGCGACTGCGGCAACAGATCGCGGATCAAGGCGCCCTGGCCGCGGGCGATCTCCTGCAATTCGAGCGTACCGTAAACCATCAGAATGCCTATCACCGAAAGGCCCATGGCGATCTCGTAAGAAATCATTTGCGCCGAGCCGCGCACGCCGCCGAGCAGCGAGAACTTATTGTTCGACGCCCAGGCGCCGATGACGGTGCCGTAGACGCCCAGTGATCCCATGGCAAAAACGTAGAGGATGCCGACATTGAGATTGGCAACCTGCAAATTGATTTCGCGCTCACCGATGTTCATCACGTCGCCGAACGGTATGACCGCGAAGGCCACTAACGCCGTAAACAGCGCCATGCACGGTGCAAGCGTGTGAAGAAACTTGTCGCCGGCGGGCGGAATAAAGTCTTCTTTGGTAAGGAACTTGATCGGATCGGCGATCAGCGTGTTGACCAGCCCCAGTCCGGCGAAGCCGAAGATGGACGCGCGGTTGGCGCCGATGCGATCTTGAATGAGCGCGCTGCCCTTGCGCTCGATCCAGCCGAGAATGCCGGCCAGATTGAGAACCATGAACAGGACGAGAAACGCCTTGGCCGCAATGATTGCAAAATCAACGATCATGACGCTCCGCCACCGCCGCTCCCACTTCGATCCCTTGATCGCCGATCGCGTCGAAATCTAATTCCCTGTACGAAGCTATCTCTCGCGCCAGAGATTTGAAAATCTCAGCGGGACTCGCATAGCCGTTTCGTTCGCCCGCGAGATTCAGAAGTCGCATGAAAATTTCACTGTCTTGAAGCGCACCCTCTGGGGGGATCACCGCCGCGTTCAGTTTTTGCACGCGACCCTTGCGATTGGTGTAGGTGCCGTCTTTCTCGCCGAAGTGGGTCCCCGGCAAAACCACATGCGCCAGTTTGGTCGTTTCCGTCACGCGGCTGTCCTGCACGACCAGAAAGGGCAACTTTCCCAGCGCCGCACGCACTTTGTCCGGCTGCGCCGCGGTCGCGATCAAATCTTCGCCGACGACGTAGGCGCCGGCG
>JAICHC010000848.1 GCA_025922795.1 Candidatus Binatia bacterium
CCGCCGGTAACATTTAGCCGTGAGTCAATACGCGAGCTCCGTCGAGCCCCTGACTTCTCGAGACAACCAACCAGGGCTCGACGGAGCTCGCCCCTCCGAAGAATTTACGTTGCCAGGCAGCGTTCGAAGCCCGCCCGCAAGGCTGCCTCGTCAAGTTCGCGGCCAATGAAGACCAGTTGGCTCTGGCGTTTTTCGCCTTGATTCCAGAAGCGATCCGGCTTCGCGTCAAAGATCATTTGCACGCCCTGAAAAACATTGCGCTTTGCCTGGCCCTTCACATGGAGAATGCCTTTGCTGCGGTAGATGTTTGATCCCATCGTGCGAATCACATCGGTCAGCCAGGCTTCGACTTTTTTCAGTTCGAGCGGCCGTTCCTCGACCAGAAAAAGCGATTTGACGCGCTCATCGTGGTGGGCATGATGGTGATCGTGGTGTTCGCCGTGGTCATGGTGGTGCGCATGGTCGTGATCATGCTCGTGATACAACTCTTCGGCTGGTTGTTCTGGCATGGCAAAGCTCGCGCCAAGCTGCCGCGCTTTGATGTTTAGAATTTTGCCAAGGTCGATCTCCGATTGCTGAGTCTGGTGAATCCGGGCGATCGCATTGATCTTGCCAATGCGCTTTTCAATATTCTGGAGTTCTGCCGGGCTGACCAGATCCGTTTTGTTCAACAGAATCACATCGGCAAAGGCAATCTGCGCGCTGGCTTCGGGAGCCTCTGAAAGTTCTTTTTCGATGTGCCGCGCATCGACCACCGTCACGATACCGTCGAGCCGGAGGCGTTCGGCCAATTCGCGAGCGCCGAATGTCTGGATGACGGGTCCCGGATCAGCCAGGCCCGTGGTTTCAATCAGCACGTAATCAAAGCGTTTCTGCCGCTGCAGGAGATCGCTGAGACTTTTGATCAGGTCGCCACGCATCCGGCAGCAAAGGCAACCGTTGTTCAATTCGAGAATCTCCTCATCCACTCCAACGACCAACTGGTGATCGATGTTGACCGGACCAAATTCGTTGATGATCACTGCGCACTTAAATCCGTGCGAGCCCGAGAGAATGCGATTGAGCAGCGTCGTTTTGCCGGCGCCGAGGAACCCGGTGAGGACCGTCACCGGGATCATCTCTTTCGATGTCATACCACGAATTTTGGCACAACGCGGCAGCAAGGGAGAGAAATTTTTTCGCGCAAAATTGAATTCTTGCCCGCGCTGATGGATTGGCGTAGTGACTAGCCGAGCGGGATTCCGCCCGCGCGATTTTTATGGCACCAACTTTGGAAGGCAAACTGGGGATTGTTCTTGGCGTCGCGAACAAGCGCTCGATCGCATGGGCGATTGCGCAGGCCTGGCATCGGGCCGGAGCGAAGCTCGCTTTCACTTACCAGGGCGAGCGGCTCAAGGAAAATGTCGAGGAACTCGCCGGCACGTTTGGCGCGGACACATTGCTAATCCCGTGTGACGTGACCAGGGACGACGAGATCGCGCGCGTGTTTGCGGAGGCGAAGCAAAAATTCGGCAAGCTGCACCTGCTGCTGCATTCGGTGGCCTTCGCGCCGAAGGAGGCTCTGGAAGGCGAATTCGTGAACACCAGCCGCGAAGCGTTTCGCGTCGCCCACGATATCAGCGCGTATTCGCTGGTGGCGCTGGCGCGCGGGGCGGCGCCCTTGATGACCGACGGCGGCAGCATCGTGGCGATGACGTATTACGGGGCGGAAAAAGTCGTGCCGCACTACAACGTCATGGGCGTGGCCAAGGCGTCGCTGGAAGCCTCCACGCGTTATCTGGCTTACGACCTCGGCCCCAAAAAAATTCGCGTCAATTGCATCAGCGCCGGCCCCGTGAACACGCTGGCGGCGCGCGGCATCGCCGGTTTCACGGAGATGCTGAAGCATTACGAGGCGCACGCGCCGTTGAAGCGGAATGTTTTGCCGGAAGAACTCGGCGCGACAGGAACTTTTCTCGCCAGCGACGGCGCGGCGGCGATCACCGGCCAGGTCATCTACGTCGATTGCGGTTATCAAATCATGGGGATGTACTAATGAAATTTCTGCTCGCGCTCTTGCTGACCTTGGCGCCGGTGCAGGCGCAAACATTCGCCGAACGGCTCGGTTACCCAAAGGACA
>JAICHC010000849.1 GCA_025922795.1 Candidatus Binatia bacterium
GAACAGGCCGAAGGTCGTGCCGAGATTATCGATCCAGGAATTGGGTCTGGAGCCGGCCCATACCCCGAGCGGTATCGCGAGTACGGTCGCGATGATGATCGCGATAACCGCCAGTTCGATGGTGGCCGGCAACCGTGTCATGATGACGCGCATCACCGGTTCGGTGTATTTGAACGATCGGCCGAAATCGCCGACAGCCGCCGATTGGAGAAATTTCAGGTATTGGATGTAGAGCGGCTGATTCAAGCCCCAGCGTTGTTTTGCTAACTCTACCTGGGCGGCATTGGTTTCTTCGCCGAGCAAAAGCAGCGTAGGATCGCCGGGCGCGGCGTGAATCAACAGAAAAACCAGCAGGCTGATGAGCAATAGAACGGGCACGGTGCCGGCTAGACGGCGAACTAGATAGCTGGCCATGTCAGCGGCGATTCTCCCGTTCTCGACAGGCACGCCTCATTGCTCTATCGAGTTTCAAACGATGCGTGGATTCAAAGCCGCGCAGCATGTCCTCAAATTGCTCCAAATGTCCGCGACCCAAACAAACTTTCCACGATCAAGATCAGGTTAAGTTCCTCGTTTGAATTCTAATCGCGAGAGATCCTTCACGGGGGCCCAGGATGACGACGATTGCCAATATCATTTCTGGACAGAGCGAAAATCTCTTTCACTTTTTCACCGCCATGTCGATGGCGTAGATGCGCGCATCGGGAAGCGGTTTGTAGTCGACGCGGTTGTTCAGGCCCCAGAGCAGTTTGTGCCGCCACATGAAACAGGCCGGCGCTTCTTCCGTCAGGATGCTCATTGCCTGCGATAGATATTCACGGCGTTTTTTTGGATCGAACTCCTGCTGTTCTTTGTCGAGCAACTCGTCAAGCTTTTTATTGGAGTAGCCGATGCGCGGCGTCTCGCCGGTGTGAAAATATTGGTGCAACGCGGCGCTCGGATCCTGTACCGAACCCCGTCCCATGTAATAAAATGGCACTAGGCCCTTTTGCACGCCCGCCCACAGAGTCGCCCATTCGGGAGTGAGCAGCCTGGCTCGGAAACCCACGGCGTTGAGCATCGGGATCATCGCTTCCGTGATCTGTTTGTCGAGAGTGTAGCGTCCGACCGGCGTCTGCAGCGCGACCTCAACGCCGTTCGGATAACCCGCTTGCGCCAGGAGCTTTTTCGCGCGCTCCGGATCGTAGTTCATTTTCGGTTTCAGATTGGAATCGTAACCATACTGGCCCGGGCCGATGGGGCCGTCGAGCCGGCTGGCTGAGCCTTCGAGGAGCGTCTTGATAATTTGGTCACGGTTGATCGCATGGCAAACAGCTTGCCGCACTTCCTTCTTATCGAAGGGCGGTTTCGGTTGCATGGCGAGAAACATGATTTCCACCGAATCGACCAGCGTAATCTTTAAGTTTTTCGCCTTCTCGACGCGCTGGCGCATGTGCGGCGGGATGAACTGCGCGATCTGAATCTCGTCATTCAATAAAGCGGTTACGCGCTGCTCCGGCTCGCGCATGATGCGAAACACGACCTCATCGGGCGCTCGCGGATTTTTCTTGACGTCGGGGTGGTCGGGACGCTTTTGCAGCACCAGGCGCTGTCCAGGAATCAATTCCTTCAAACGATAGGGGCCGCCACCCATCATATGCTCTTTGTCGGCTACGTCGCGGCCGTACTTCTCGTATACGGCTTTGCTGGTGACGATCAGCCGGTCGCACAGAAAAGACAGCAGCGGCGCCGTGGGCTTATCGGTGGTAATTTTGACGGTGAATTTGTCGACGGCTTCTGCCTTGGCAATCGGACCGGCGACGGATGCCTTTTGCTTCGACTGTGGGTCGCCAATCACGCGATTCATGAGCGAATGAACGACATCGTCGGCGGTTACCGGCGAGCCGTCATTAAACTTGTAATTCTTGCTCAATGAAAAGATCCAGGTGGTGGGATTGTCGACCTTCCAGCGCTCGGCGAGGCGGCCCTCGAAATCCCCCTTGGTGTAATTATAGGTGCAAAAGGGCCCGGTGACTTCGCTGTAGATGCCGTAGAGCAGCGAAACACTGTCACCGTAAGGATTATGTGTTTCAATCGTTTCCGTGACGCCGATGGACACGCGGGTCTGCGCGAGAACC
>JAICHC010000850.1 GCA_025922795.1 Candidatus Binatia bacterium
GTGAGTCGCACGCGCTCAAGAGACTTTTGCTGCGCGTAGAGGGAGGAGGAATTGGCGAGAACGGCCCCGATCAAGACCAGTACCCATGTCCGTAACGCCATTGCCGAACGTCGAGGCAACCGGCCGGTCGCCTCGATCCAAGCGTATCGCCATCGCATGACATTATTCCTCATCTTGTGTGCTTGCGTTCACTCAACTTCTGACTTTTGTTTGCCGCCAAACTCGCGCCAAACTTCTTTGCAACCTTCTCTTTCAACTCCGGGCTCGCACCCGAAACTTTGGGAAACTCGCTCATCCATTCATAGGGCCGGCAGGCATCGATGATGCCGCGCGATTGAAAACCGCGCTCGCTCGGCGGGATGATCGGATCGATGGGATTGCTCCAGCATCGCCGCATGATGTCGATGTCCTTGGCCGGATCGGTCCGCGTACAGAGGGCCCACAAAAGTTCGTTGCTTTCCCAGATATCAATGTCTTCGTCGACGACCATCACGTAGCGCGTGAGCAGCGCCGCCGCGCGGCATTGCGAGGCGATCAGTGCCGCTTGTCGCGCATGACCAGGATAGCGCTGTTTGATCGACACGATGACCAACATGCGCGTCTGGTAATAGGCCACCCCGCGCACGTCGGGCACGCCGGCCTTCTCCAGGTAATTCCATATATAGGCAGCGCGGATCAAGTTGTTCTCGGCGCCTGGCGCCGGACGAAACGGCGGCGCGCCGGTGATGATCGGGTCGTTGCGATACATCAGCCGTTTGACTTTAAGCATTGGCTCGGAACGGTGCCCGCCGGCATAGTAACCGGTGAACTCGCCGAACGGTCCCTCGGGTATTTTCGTTCCCGGAATCACTTCGCCTTCGATGGCGACCTCCGAGTAAGCCGGAATCGGCAACTTGGTCCGCTCACCAATCAACACTTCGAACGGCTCACCGCGCACCCCGCCCGCGTAGTCGTATTCCGATTCTCCGGCGGGAACGTCCATCTGGCCAAAGAACCAAAGCAACGGGTCGGGGCCGAAACTGATCGCCACCGGAAACGGCTCGCCCCGGTCGAAATACTTTTGCCGGTGGATGTTGCCGTGATGTCCGGGAGAAATATAGAGCGCCAGCGTGTCGCGGTCGTGCACCATGACCCGATAACAACCGAGATTGATCCACTGTTCTTCGGGATCGCGGCTGATCGTGATGTCGAGCGATCCAAGATAGCGCCCGCCGTCCCCTTCATGCCAATGCGGCGCCGGCAACGACAAAAGGTCGATGTCCTTGCCCTCGAAGACATTTTCCATCAGCGGCCCGGAGTCGACCACGCGCGGCGGGATCAACTTAGGATCGTCTAAACGCTTTTTCCATGCCTCGATGAATTGATCGCGGCTGTAATCGAGCGGCAGATGATTGGTCAGGCATTGGCGCTTGAGGGTCGGATTGTGGATCCCGGTGAGCACGCGCCGACCCGCCGGGTAGTCTTTGATTTTATCGAACAGCACGGCGGGCGGAGGCTCCGAGCGCGCCGCGACTTCCGC
Organism: Candidatus Binatia bacterium; assembly: GCA_025922795.1. The sequence goes on from JAICHC010000850.1 coordinate 1,520, forward strand.
AACCGCGCCGATTTCTTGGTTCCAGTCGGCGCCTTCGACAAGCCGAAGCTCGCCGAACGAGTCCACGCCCTCTAGCCATCCGCGCAAATCGCGATAGTGCATTGTTTCTCCTCTGAACGGCCGATCTTAGAACGGACGGGCCGTCCGCACAACCGCCAATCCATCTGCTTTCATCAGGTGCGCGAGTTCTTGTATATTGCTTTTCCGCCCGGCAAAGTTGATTGAGAGCGCAAAAGGGAGGAGAAGCGAATGTTTTATCGGTCCCGGTTCGCGATCACGTTAAGTTTATGTGTCGCATGGCTGTTTTCTTGTGCTGTAAGCTCGGAAGGACCGGCGAGAGAAGATTATGCACCGGGCACCGGACCCGCTGATCAACTTAAACTTCCGGTCCCATTCGCGACGCCGTCCGTGCGCAATACCTCCAAAGTCATCGGCTGGCCCAAAGGTAGAATGCCGACGCCGGCGCCCGGTTTCGAGGTCAGCCTGTTCGCCGAAAACCTCGCCAGCCCGCGGCAGGCGTACGTGCTGCCCAACAAGGACGTTCTGATCGTCGAGGCCAGGCGCGAATGGCCTGACCGTCCACAGA
>JAICHC010000851.1 GCA_025922795.1 Candidatus Binatia bacterium
GGCGTGCGCGCCGAGCCGTCGACGTTCTCTACATCGTCGGGCCAATCTCGAGAAGCATCGTTGAAGAAAAAGCGACCGGGAAAAGTCATGCTCGCCACTTTTATGGCGAATTTCTCGGGCAACAATTTGCCGATGCGTTCGACCGATTTGAAATCGGAGACGCCGCCGTGCAGCAACAATACCCCGACCTTCTTGCCGTCGGGACAGCGTGGAATTTGGCTCGCCTCTTGCGGTTCGTAGATGACAGCGCCAATGTCCCAATCCAGTTCCAACTCGTGCAGCCGAAAGATGTCTTCACGGATCCGAATGGGCCGTGTCGGCATGGCTATCACATCGCGGTGCAGCTGCAACGCCTGCTCGCGAGAGATAACCGTCGGCGGCTCCCAGGTTGTTTTGCCAGACATGAAGTTCTCCGAACGAAGGTGTAGTTCGACTGTAAATCTAGCGAGCGCTGAGTGTCAACGTGGGCGCGATTGAGAGAGGCCCGGGTTCATATCCCTGCGCCCATTCCAGAACGACTCCGAAGAGACGGAGGAATCGCAGCTCCGTTTCGTCAGCACCCTGACCGGCCTTGGGCCTTGCGGCAACCGGCAGCATGGATTATGCCTGGAACAACTTTGAGCGGCGGTCTTTAGAAGCGGCACGTTTTTCAACGCGAGGAGAAAGTAGTCGTCATGCCTTCAGTGGAATCGTCAGCGAAAGAGTGGAAGACCGCGGTAGCGCGCCTAACCGTCCTGATCGTCATCGTCTTGCAGCCGCTCGGGCCGGGAGCCGGGTGGACACAAGAACCCGTTCAACCGCGGATCGACGAGCAATTCGCCAAGCAGGAAAAACTTTATCGCAGGCAGCGCGGCGACCTTCCCGGCAGCTACATCACGAACCGAGGGCTGTCGAACTACGCGGAGGTTCTTCCCAGCGGCTTCTGCGACGCGCTCGGCAATCTCGGCAGCTCGGACCGATGGCTGGATATCGGAGCGGGCGAGGGGCAGGCGATACTCGACTACTACGCACCGCAAGGGGATGCGGCGCCGGCTGAAAGGTGCGGCGGCTCCGGCTCCAAGGCGCGCGCGGTCGCGATTTCCATAGAAGACCGCCGGACAGACAAGTGGAAACAGCAGGCCGCGAGCCTCGGCGATGACCGTATACGATACCGCTTCGGCAAGCGCCTGCGCCAATATTCAAGCGACGAGCTTGGAAAATTTCGGATGATTACCGACGTATATGGCGGTTTCACCTACAGCGAGAACTTGTCCCGATTCCTGGAGAGGGTGCTGAGCTTGCTGGAGATCGACGGCGCTTTCTACACAGTGTTGCCAAGCGTGCATTTAGAGGATGGCACGGATAAACTCGGCACCTGGTATCTGACCGAGCTGGTAGATGCAGCTAGCCGCCCCGTAACAGTGTGTTCCTGGCTAAAGCAGACCACCTGCACAAAAGTCACCTGCGAATCGAAGAGCGATTGGGACGCGCCCACCCAGCTGATAAAAATTCGGAAGATTTGCAGCGACGTCTCGGTCCCGACCCTGAAAATAGTGGAGTACATGGCGGGGGCTCCTCCCGGGCGGCGATTCCAAATGGCGCCGTAGGTGATGAAACCTGGCGCAAGCTGCTGAGAAAAAATGTCAGTTGAGCAGATAAGAGACCGGCACGTGCATCAGAAAGGAAGACTTATGTACCGCAAACCGAGATACCTCTTGGCCAGCTTGATTCTGGGTTACTTCATCACGGGAGCCGCCTTCGCAGCTGGCGACGAAGGTTTCTATAAAGGGAAGACGATTCGTTTGATCGTAGCTTTTGCCCCCGGCGGGGGCTTTGACACATATAGTCGGGCCATCGGCCGGCACATGAGCAAACACATTCCGGGCAAGCCTTCGGTGGTAGTTGAAAACATGACCGGCGCCGGTGGTTTCATTCATGCCAATTACATGTATCGACAGGCCAAGCCCGACGGTCTCACCCTCGGCAATAACATCGGAGGCTTGATCCTGCAGCAGATTATGGGGGCGAAGGGAGCCAACTTTGACGGCAAAGGATTTGAGTTTATCGGGGCGCCGTCGGTCGACAATCCGGTTTGCGTGTTGACCAAGGCCAGCGGCATCACCA
>JAICHC010000852.1 GCA_025922795.1 Candidatus Binatia bacterium
CCATCCCGAGGTCGCGCATACCCCACGCGGGCGCGAAGTGCTGAACAATTTTATTTTCCGCATCTGCGGCTGCCGGCCCGACTGGACGATGGAGCATTTCATCGAGTCGTCGGTAAGTCAGATCAGCGAGCGGGTCGGCGGCGGCCGCGTGCTCTGCGCTCTTAGCGGCGGTGTCGATTCGGCTGTGGCGGCGACTTTGATTCACCGCGCGATCAAAGAGCGGTTGGTTTGCGTCTTCGTCAATAACGGACTGTTGCGCCAGAATGAGGCCGAACAGGTGTGTGGTTTGTTCGTGGAACGCTTCGGCCGGAGTTTTCGTTATGTTGACGCAACCGAAGAATTTCTCGCCGAGCTCCAAGGCGTCGAAGATCCCGAAATCAAACGCAAGCGCATCGGTTACAAGTTCATTGAAGTCTTTGAAAGGGAAGCGCGCCAGCTTGGCGAAATCGAGTTTCTCGCCCAGGGCACACTCTACCCCGATGTGATCGAGTCCGTTTCCGTGCTCGGTCCGTCGGCGACCATCAAGTCGCACCATAACGTCGGCGGTTTGCCGACCCACATGAAATTTAAGCTGATCGAGCCCTTGCGCGGTCTCTTCAAAGATGAAGTCCGAGTCTTAGGCAAAGAACTTGGGCTGCCCGACGAGCTGATTCATCGCCAACCCTTCCCCGGACCGGGATTAGCGATTCGCGTTCTCGGCGAAGTGACCGAAGAACGTCTCAAAGTGCTGCGCGAGGCCGACGTTATCGTGCTCGATGAATTCAAAGCGGCGGGTTATTACGATCGCGTGTGGCAGTCTTTTGCCGTGCTGTTGCCGATTAAAACGGTCGGAGTGGTCGGTGACGAGCGCAGTTACGAAAACGTCATAGCGCTGCGCGTCGTCGACAGCCAAGACGGCATGACTGCCAACTGGGTGGAGCTGCCGTTCGATTTGCTCGGTAAGATATCCAACCGCGTCTTAAACGAAGTGCGCGGCGTCAATCGGGTCGTCTACGACATCTCTTCCAAGCCGCCCGCCACCATCGAGTGGGAATAATCCTGGGCGATGCTCTTCTAGCGTGCCAGAACGTTTAGTCATGATGTCAAAGAATAATGAGATCGTCTCGATCGAGGGTTGGGGCATCGGCCCTGACGCTCCCGAGGTCGCGCGCTTTCTTGCAGGCCCGCAACGACGCGTGGAAGAACTGCGCCGCGCGTTGCGCATCTTTTTCGAGTTCGTCCGTGGTTTCCGCGCCTTTCACTTCGCCGGGCCCTGTGTAACGGTTTTCGGCTCGGCCCGTTTCGGCGAAAATTATCGGTATTATCACCTCGCGCGTGAGATGGGCGCGGAGCTGGCCCGAGCCGGTTTTACCGTGATGACCGGCGGCGGTCCCGGCATTATGGAAGCGGCCAATCGCGGCGCTAAGGAAGCCGGCGGGCGCTCCATCGGCTGCAATATCAGGCTGGCACGGGAGCAGTCGCCCAATCGCTACCTCGATCAGTGGATTACTTTTCGCTACTTCTTCGTGCGCAAAGTCATGCTGGTGAAATATTCATATGCGTTCGTCGCTTTGCCGGGCGGATTTGGTACTCTCGACGAAATCTTTGAAACCGCCACCTTGATCCAGACCGTAAAGATTCGCAGTTTCCCTCTGGTGCTTATGGGCAAAGAATACTGGCAGCCGTTGATCGATTTCATGTCTACCAAAATGGTAAAGGAGGGGACTATCGATCAAGCCGATCTCGACCGGTTCATTATCACCGACTCACCTCAACAAGCGGTCGAATCGATCACCAAGATCGCCAAACATGCTTTCGGGTTGACCTACGGATCGCGCATCAGGCGGCGCTGGCTCCTCGGCGAGCGGTAGTGCCAGCGGGTGCTCGATGAAAGAAATTGCTCAAATCTTGCTATTTGATCGCTCCGGCCGGCTGCTCATTTACCTGCGCGATGACAAACCAGAGATCCCGTTTGCAAATTGCTGGGATTTTTTTGGCGGCCATGTCGAGCCCGGAGAAACGCCTGAGCAAGCGCTGGTGCGCGAGCTTAGAGAAGAATTGGCGGTCGATTTGACAACCTTTCAGCTCTTTCGCCATTACCAGTGCTTCACCGGGGATGC
>JAICHC010000853.1 GCA_025922795.1 Candidatus Binatia bacterium
AGTCCGGCGGAGATCAAATCCTACTGGGATTTACTCAGTCCGAAATGGCGCGGCAAGATCGTCTCGGTGGACCCGATGGTCTCGGGACCGATCAGCGCTGCGCATATTTTCTTCTACAAGCATCCCGATCTCGGAGCGGAGTTTCTCAGGCGCCTGCACGCCGATACCGACATAGCCATCGTGCGCTCCAACGAGCAGATGATGGATTGGCTGAGCGCCGGAAAGTTCGCGTTCGGTCTCGGCGCGCGCGACGTCGATACCGCCATGATGCAGGGGCTGCCGCTCAGTCAGTTCGCGCCGGGATCGCTCAAGGAAGGCTCTTCGGTGACGGCGTACAACGGCACCTTGAGTTATTTCAATCGCGCACCCCATCCGAATGCCGCGAAGGTGGCCGCCAATTGGCTGCTATCCCGGGAGGGGCAGACAACTTGGCTCGACGCGAATCAAAGAACTGGCGGCCTCTACGATTCTCTGAGAGAAGATATCTCCAAAGAAAAAGTGAACGAACGCGCGCGCCGAATCAAGGGCGCCAAATTTCTCTGGTTAAACCCGGCATGGATCGATGACCTCGATACGATCCGGGACATCATCAAAAAGTCGTTGGCCAGCGCGGGCCAGGGGAAATAACTTCGCAAATAGGTGTTCCAATCGTTCCAGCCTGCGCTTCGTTCCCATGGGTTGGGGCTCATTCCACCTTCAGTTTAAACACCGCCGTGGCATTGTCCTCGAAGATCTTCTTGCGATCCGCCGCGCTTAACCACTCGATGTTCTCAATCATCGGTTTGACGTTGTCCATGGAGCGGTTCGTTGCCGGGTCGACGGAAGATCCCACGCCAGGGCACTCGGTGCCAAAGAGACAACGGTCGACGCCGACCGTCTTGATCAACAGGCGGAGCGCGTCCTCGGTATACAATACGGTGTCGTAATAAAGCTTGCGCAGGCCGTCGGAAAACCGTCCGCCGGTGCCGCGCCGCAGTGACGGCGCTTCAAAGCGGCCGAGCTGGTAGGGAATCGCGCCGCCGCCGTGACTGACGACGATTTTAAGAGTGGGGAAATCGTTCAAGACGTTCGAGTTGACCAGACCGAACACCGCGATGGATTCTTCATTGATGAAGTGGACGGAATACGGGCTCCGTTCCGAGCGCGAACCCGTGCCGTGAATATGCGCCGGCACGTCGAGGTCGCAGAGCTTTTCATAGAGCGGATACCAGTAGCGGTCGCCGAGCGGCGGCGCTTCCGTGCCGCTGTTTTCGTACGGGTCCGGATTCAACAGGCAACCGACAAAACCGAGCTGCTTCACACAGCGTTCGAGCTCGGGTATCGCCTGCTGAATCGGATCACCCGCTGTTTGCGGCAGAGCGCAGACGCCGATCCATTTGCCGGGAAAAAGTTTCATCTGGCGGTGGATGATGTTGTTGCATTCCTCGGTAAACCAATGGACGAGCTTTGCCGGCTTTTCCGACTGCATCAACTGAAAAGGCCGCGGCGAAATAAGCTGGACGTCGGTGCCATGGTCGCGCAAGTAATCCAGATGGCCCTTCGCCCAGTTTTCTTTGCGATTCGCCGCCGCGCGGATGTCCTCGTCCGATACGTTGACGCCGCCGCGCCCGTGCGCGCCGCGCGCTGAAAGCAGGTTCGCCTTGTAAGCCCATAGTTCCGTGGGAGCTGAAACGTGGCCGTGTATATCGATAATCATCGCTGGTGTCCTCCTTCTATTCGAAAAGTCTCCGCCAAGAGACGGCGGCAAGCAAATAAGCAACGTCGCAGCGAATGCGCTCAACGTCGGATCGAGCCGGATCGTAGACCGGACCCGGAGGCGGTTTACCCGCTTGCAAATCTTTTACGGCATTGAGGAAAAATCTGCGCACTTGACGCAGACGGCTTTGAAGCCGTCGAGCCTGCCGTCGACCGCCGATTCGAATTCCAGCCTTGAACATTGAAAATGGGAACTTGAACATTTGCTACAGAGCGTAGAACGCCTGGGAGTTGGTCTCGAGAATCTTTCGGGCTTGGGCGTTGCTGATCCTGCCCTCATCCACCCAGCCCCGGACTTCGTCCAGCGCGCTCAAATTGGCGGAGATGTCGGTATGACTGTAAT
>JAICHC010000854.1 GCA_025922795.1 Candidatus Binatia bacterium
CGCCGCAGTCACGCGAATCATTGGCGATGGATCTGAAAGCGCCGGCAAAGCCACGCGCGAGGCTTCGGCGCGATGCAGGGCGCCGAGCCGCATCAACGCGTCGCGGCGTTCTTCTTCGTCTCCGGAGTTGAGCCGCTGTTGTTGTTTCTCGATCTCAGCCTGAAGCGGAGTGAGATTCCTACTTGACTGCGCGTAAGTGAGAGACGAAAAGAGGAAAAGGATTGCGCCGGCGGCAAGCATTATGGCCGGCACAAAGTTAAATCCGATTTTTTGCCCTTCGCCCATTCAGAGGTGAGCGCCAACTCGCGCTGCCGCTCGCTTTTCCGCTTTCCGGCGCACGGCTTCCCACTCAAACGCCTGGCGCGCACGCCGGTTCTCGCGAGCCTCTGCCAAGACCGACAACACCTCGTCTTCCCAAACAGATGAAACGGTTCGCGAACGCTGCCTTGACTGGGTTTCCATTGCCGAAATGTAGTCTAAAACCTCGCACACTTCAGCTTCATTAAGCGTCTCGAGTTTCTGGGCGAGAAACTGCCGCTGACTTACTGTCCTGCCCATTTCCGTGCTCCTTTCGGGGCGACGAGATGTTTTTGCGACGGGGCAGCAATATACACGACCAAAAAGCGGGGAGGCAAGAATTTCGGCCAATCGAAAACAGGGGCGGCCTAGTCGATCCGCGAAGTAATGCCGTGCACGGTATCGACAATGAGCACCGCGATTGGGGGATAAATAATCAGGTCAGGGATCAAAATCGCCGCCCACGCGTACGCGAGGACGCTCGACTGCACGATACCGGCGCTATCGCGAAACATGGTGGCGAAGTCGTTGAAGAAGTCCTGCGTATGCCAGCCGATGTAGAGTCCAATAACAGCGCTCAACGCGTAACCGACGAGCAAAAACGTGTACGCTGAGAAGCGTGTAAACGGCTGCTCCGGCAAGCTCGGGCCTCGCATGATCGAGCCCTGAATCACGTCCGGCCGGTAGGTGTAGTGAGCGAGGTATTCGCGCAGGCGGTTTGCGAGATGCCACACGCCCATCACAAACAAAGTGAGCACGATCACTTTGCCCCAGATCGAGAACAGCTGCCAGAGTTGCGGCCGCATCATCGCCAGGAAAAACGTCGACAGAAACAGTGAAACCGTCGTGAACACCGCACGCTGGCGTGCGCGATTTTCCAGCCGATCGCGTTCCAGAACTTCGTCTACCAGACGATCCCACTTTGCCTGCACTGCGAGATTACGAGCGCGCTTCGCATGCGGGTTATTGGAATCGAGAATCGAATAACTGCGGTTCTTCTGCTCGCGCAGTTTTTCGTCGTAGTAGGCGCGCTCCTGCGGATCGATCAGCGTGTGATACGCCTTCGACAGCAGGGCAAACTGGCGTCCGGCTTCAGAGTTTGGATTCAGGTCGGGATGACTTTTGCGCGCGAGTTTCCGGTAAGCCGATTTGATCTCGGCTTGGGAAGCATTCGTCTTAACGCCCAGAACTTTGTAGTAGTCGATCACTGTGCTTCTGTTGGACTCCTTAAAGCCAGCGATGATTGCCAAGGCTGCCTGAGGAGAGAGCGCTCGGCGCGAAAATTATACCACCCTGCGCAAGGCCTAACCGATCGTTACAGTACTCAGATGCCGGAGGCTGAAAAAAGTTTCGAAGTTTGTCAGGGAGTTCGGTTTTGGAAGGGGGGTGCCAAAGGGGAGCCGGGAATAATAACCTCGAGCGGCATTCGAGGGGGCGAGGACGTTATGATTAAGGCGACTCGCACCCTTTGGCGATTGCTATCCGACATTACAACCGCCATGCCACCGATCGATTCTTCAAAAAACCCCCAGAAATCGAAGAAAAGGTCTGTACAGCACCGCACAAGTGTCAACTAGTGGAAACACCAACTGTCTACGACTAATGACACTTACCTTCCAGTTCCACCCCCTGAGTCCGTTCGGAGTGCGAGTATTGAGAAAATCCCAAGCTTTACTTCGCGCTCGCCCTGTCCACAATTCGCAACAGCGTCCGGACAGCGATGCCGGTTGGTCCCTTGGACCGGTAAGGCTTCGCCTCGTCGCCCCAGGCCGTTCCGGCGATGTCGAGGTGCGCCCACGCC
>JAICHC010000855.1 GCA_025922795.1 Candidatus Binatia bacterium
CAATCCAAAATCCAAAATCGAAAATCCAAAATTGCGGTGGGGAGAAACCTTATGTCACGAAAAACGATATTGGTGGTGGATGATACCGATTGGAACCGCGATCTGCTGGTGCAGTTGCTCGAGGAAGATTACAGGGTGTTGGAGGCGGTCGACGGCGCCGAAGGCGTCAAGAAAACCGAAGAAGGCAAGCCTGACCTGATTCTCATGGATCTCGGCATGCCGGTGATGGACGGCTGGGAAGCGACGCGCCGCATCAAGGCCAATGATGCATTGAAACGCATTCCCATCATCGCCGTCACCTCGCACGCCATGGTCGGCGACGAAATCGAGGCGCGCAAAGCCGGTTGCGACGATTACCTGCCGAAGCCGATTGATGAGGACTTGCTGCTGCAAAAAATCAGAGCGTTCCTAGGCTAGCAGGAAGTATATGCCGAAGAAAATCTTAATCGTCGACGATGAGCCGTTTAATCTCGACCTGCTTGAACAAGAGCTGGCCGATTACGACTACGTCATGGAAAGAGCCGGCGACGGCGTCGAAGCGTTGGAGAAAACCGCAAGCTTCAGACCCGACGTGATTCTGCTCGATTACATGATGCCGCGGATGAACGGCGTCGAAGTGGTCAAGCGGCTGAGGGCGCACCAGGAGCACAAAGGCATTCCGGTGATTCTGCTCACCGCGAAAGCAAGCCAGGAAGATAAAGTCGCCGGCCTCGACGCCGGCGCCGACGACTACGTTACCAAGCCATTCGACTCGATCGAGCTATTAGCGCGCGTGCGCGCGATGATTCGGCTCAAGGAAATGCACGATACGCTGGAAGCATGGAACCGCTCGCTCGCCGAGACGGTGAAGACTCAGGTGGCCGATCTCGAGCGCATGGCGCGCCTCAAGCGTTACCTTTCGCCGCAAATAGCCGAAAAGATCTTGGGCGACGATGAAAACTTGTTCAAGACGCATCGGCGCGAGATTACCATTGTCTTTCTCGACCTGCGCGGCTTCACGGCGTTCTCCGACAACGCCGAGCCGGAAGAAGTGATGGATTTCCTGCGCCACTACCACGGTGAGATGGGCAAGCTGGTTTTTAGCTTCGACGGCACGCTCGAACGCTTTATGGGCGACGGCATCGTGGTGATTTTCAATGATCCGATCCCCTGCCAGGACCATGCCCAGAAGGCAGCGCGCATGGCGCTCGAGATGCGCGATCGTGTCAAAGAATTGCGCGTCGCCTGGTTGAAAATGGGCTACGATCTGGACCTGGGCGTCGGCTTGGCGACGGGTTATGCGACTCTCGGCACGGTTGGCTTTGAAGGGAGAATGGATTATAGCACGGTGGGTAACTTGCCTAATCTGGCGGCGCGCCTGTGCGCCGAGGCCAAAGGCGGGCAAATTCTGACGGACCAAAAGACCATGAGCCGACTGGAAAATACCTTCACAGCGGAATCGATCCCGGAGCTCAGCCTGAAGGGCATCAACCGCTCGGTGCCGGCTTTCAACATCATCGGAATAAGATAGACACGATGAGTCTTAAATCGCCGCGCCGTGCCAAAGACGGATTACGTTTCAGAGTCAACTTTTGGGGCGTGCGCGGAAGTTATCCGACCGTCGAGTTGAATAAGCTTCAAGTCGGCGGCAACACTTCCTGTGTTGAGGTCGAAGTGGACGGGCGCCGGTTGATCTTCGATGCCGGCACCGGGATCATTCCCCTCGGTGAGGAGATTTGCAATGGCTCGGTGTCAACTTTGACAACCTATGTTTTCTTAAGCCACACGCATATCGATCATGTCATGGGCTTGTGTTTTTTTGAGCCGCTTCTGACGCCAACGTCACACTCCTTTATTCTCGGTCCCGGCGCCAGTCGCGGGGCGCTCGCTCGAAGCTTGCGACAATTGACTCACAGCCATCTTTTCCCGGTCTCTCTCGACGAGCTCAAAGGTAAGAAGGAAATTATTTCGCTCGCGGGCGATGAGACCATTCGCTTCAGCGGGCCCGGCGACCGTCCCGCAGTCAAAATGGGGTCTGCAGCCAACGGCAACGGGGCGGATGAACTCCGAATCACGACTTGCAAGAGCTCCGCACATCCGTTGAACGGCGTG
>JAICHC010000856.1 GCA_025922795.1 Candidatus Binatia bacterium
AGGCGAAATTGGGGTCGCCAGATCTTTGCATCATCGACGTGCGGCCGGCTGAAGATTTTGCCTGCGGACATATCCCCGGCGCGACTCACTTCGATCTTTTTGGCTTGAGTCTGATCGATACCAGCGAAGCGCCTTTGAAAGCCTTTATGTTCATGATTCATCACGTGTTCGAGCTGCGCGGCGTGAGCGAAAATAAACAAATTATTTTTTACGAGAACAACTCCGGCATGCGCGCGGCGCGCGGCTTGTGGTTCTTGGAATTTTTCGGTCATCCCGATGTGAAGATGCTCGACGGCGGTTTCCACGCGTGGAAAGCGGCCGGCGCGCCGATAACAACCGATGTCACACCGCCCAAAGCGGCGGCATTCAAAATCGCCGAACGCCGCGACGTACTGGCCAGCGCCGACGATGTGCTGCGCTCGCTTAACAAGAAAGATGTCGCCATTCTCGACACCCGCAGTAAAGGCGAATATCTCGGCACGCAGGTACGCGCGGCGCGCGGCGGCGCAATACCCGGAGCGGTTCATATCGAGTGGACGGACAACCTCGCGCCCGACGGGCGATTTAAATCCGACGCCGAGTTGAAGGCGATGTACGATAAAGCCGGCATCACCCCGGACAAGGAAGTCGTCTCTTACTGCCAGGGCGGCTATCGCGCCGCGCACAGTTCCGTCGCGCTGCGCCTGCTCGGCTTTCACAAGGTGCGGAACTACATCGGCTCTTGGAAGGAATGGGGAGACCGCCCGGATCTGCCGATCGACACCCCTCAAGGACCAAAATGAACCGATTTCGCGTGCTCATTTATTTCGGTTTGGATCCTGACTGCCGGGCCGGCGACGATAACGCGGCAGCGTAAAGCTTGAGATCAACAATTTGTCCAACAAGGAGAAAACATGCGCACTTTAGATCTCTTGGCCAGCGACTCGTCGCATCTACCTTTTCTCTACGTCTTCAAGGAATCCAAAGTGATGGAAAAGTACGGCTATGAGATCGATCTTCACCTCGTCGGCGGCGCCAAGGCGCCGACGATGGCGCATCGTGCCAAGCTCGCGCTCGCCGGCGAAATCGATTTTCTCAGCGGGCTCCACCATGAGACCTACCGCGAGCGCGCCAAGGGCGAGAAGCGCCTCACCTATCTTGCCCAGGCGCAGAACAACTGGGACGACCGGCTCGTCGCCCTGCCGGAGATCCAAAGCATCGAAGACCTCAAAGACAAAAAAATCGTCTGCCACTCCAAGGCGCCTTGCGTCTCAGGCAACTTGCGGGCGGTGTTGCAAACTTGCGGCCTCGAACCCGAGGCAATCAACATTGAAGTCATCAATGACACCTCGGGTAAATTTTTGGATTTCGTCGATGAAATCACGTCTGGCAAAGCCGTCGCCGCGCTGGTCGATATGCCCTTTGATCTCTACGGCATCAAGAAAGGCCTTCATGTCGTCGATCTGCCGGACCGCCCGGTGATTCACAACACGACCTTGCTGGCGACCAGCGATTACATCAAAGCGAACGAAGAGGTTGTGAACGCCTTCCTCAAAGGTTTTATCGAGGCGTTGCACTTTTTCAAAACCCGGCCGGACGAAGTCGTACCGATCCTGAAAAAGAATTTGGCGAAGCGCTACGGCTTGGAAGACGACGAATATTACATTCACCTCCAACGCGAATGGGCCAAGCTGCTCAATGAGAAACCCTATCCACTGCCGAGCGCGATCCAGAACGTTTACGATCTCGACGTCGGCAAAGATCCCAAAATGCGCCACATCGGTCCCATGGAACCCTGGGACCTGCACTACCTACGGAAGATCGACGACACCGGCTTCATCGATCAGCTGTATGCGTCGTGAAGTCATGACCCCTCTGTTACGACGGGTCTGTGTTATGGCGCCTGTGGATGCTGGATTCACAGCGCTAACCCGCCGGCTCATCGTCAGGGGCTTGCGGACCAGCAAGCGTCAGGTGTTGAAAACTCGGCGATGACTCCGACAGTTAAGGAAGCTCGATAATTAAGGGACCATCACGCGTCGGGTGCGGCTGCAGCAGTGGCTCCGCGCCGCTGCTCGCCAGTGATGATGCAGTAATTTCCCAG
>JAICHC010000857.1 GCA_025922795.1 Candidatus Binatia bacterium
CATGAAGAAGCGCGACCAGTAAAAAATGGATCTCCAAAAAACCGTCGATGTCGTCAAGAAGGTCGTCGGCAGGGCACCGGTGGGGTATCTCTCGACGGGCATCGCGCCCAGTCACAACACCCCTGACGTCATCGTCGAGTGCGGCTACAGCTATTGGATGGACCCGCAGCACCAGGAGACGCCTTATACGCTCAAGGTAAAGAGCAAAGAGCTCACGGTGTTGGGTTACTTTGCCGATCTCAATGACTATGCCAGTTATCAGCGCGCAGGCAGAACACCCCGCGATCTGCTGCAAATGTGGAAGGACTGCTTCGACTGCCTGTACGAGGAAGGCGAGACCGACCCGAAATTTATGATGTGGGGCAATCATCCATTTGTCGGCGGGCGGCCGTTCCGCGCGCTTTTGTTGCGCGAGTTTATCCGCTACGCCAAGAGTCACGGCAAAGTGTGGTTCGCGACCGCGGGCGACGTTGCGAAATGGTACCGCGAGAATTATCGCGATGCCCAGGTCGAGGAATGGCCGAACTTCGCCTTTGCCGGGCGGCGCGGGAAGATCACCGATTTGTCAAAGCTATAGAAATGTACGGGCGCAGCGTGGTGCGTCCCCTACAAGAAAACAGGGCGGCACGTTTGGCCAAAAATAAATCGCACGAGGAGCAGATTCGTAAAGGACTAGCGGCGCTGAACCAGCTCGGGATAACGCTTGACGCGCCTGGACCGGATCTCGTTCTTCGTCTTCTGGCGGAATTCGGCAAAACTAAAGACACCGATCTGGCGGTGATTTTCTTGCTCGGGAGGATCTTCCATGTCGAGGCGCTCGAGGCGCTTGTCGAGCTTACCCGTCGAGCAAGCGACAAAGAAATCACGAAAGAAATCAAGCGCTCGCGATTTAAGCTGGCACAGCGCGGGTTCGACGTCCCGGAGCAGCAAGCGAGCGAGCCACAGCCTGCCGCGCCGCTGTTCAGCCAGAGTCAAGATATCGAAGCTTACATGTCCGCGGTCGACGGCGGCGGCGGACGTTTGATCTGGATCGCCAAGCCTCAGCCGGGCCATGGTCTGCAGGTGATTCAAGCGATGCTTCACGATCGCGAGGGGCTGCTCCGTTTCGCCGGCGTGCAGATGCGCCGGAAAGAACTGCGCAAGATGGCCGACGAGATCAAGCAGCAACACGGCGTCAGCATGATCGCGGTGCCCTGGGCTTTTGCCGACGAAACCATTTACCGGGGCTACGAGAAAGCCAAGGCGCGCGGGCAGAGCGGTCTGGAAAACTTCCATGAAGTCCGCTCCATCCTGGCCAGCGGCAAACCGAGGGAAATGCCGCATCCGATTTATCAGAAACTGAACGCCAACCAAGTACGCGACGGCGCCTGGCGCGAACAGTCGCGCCGGCTGCTTGACGAGCCGGAGCTGCGCTATTGGCTGCTAACCGACGATTGGGTGCAAGCCTACTTACCGCAGCTCGAAGAAGCGCAGACCAGCCGGCTGGTGCTCAATCCTTTGCAAAAAGAAGAGCGTTTGTCCGCCATTGTGCGCGAAGCCGTCAAGGCGCTTTGCTCCGGCGAGATCGGCAAAGCCTTTAAACGGCGTATGGAAGACATGGCGCTCTATTTCTTCGAGACCCAACGGCCGGAACAAGCCAAACTCTCCCTCGCCGTCGCATTGCAAGTCGGCGAAGGCGACCCCGGGCCGCTCGACGTTTCATTTCTCACCGGCCTCATGCAGAAGAGTTTCGCTTTCTTCATGTCGCAGGAAAAGGCGAAGAAGGAAGAAGATCAATCGTCGCTAATCATCAAGCCGTAGCGTTTTATGAGTCTATAAGTCCAATAGCCTGAGTTACACTGGAGCCTATGAGGAAAAGCCGTGGGCCGGCTCGACGGACAGGTAAGCATCATCACCGGCGGCAGCCGCGGTATCGGCCGTGCCATCGCATTGAAATTTGCCGATGAAGGCGCGCGGGTGGCGGTCGTAGCGGCTCATGACCGCGCCGCGCTGCGGCAAATCGAAGAGGAAATTGCCGTGCGCGGCGTCGATTCGATTGCCACGCTGGCGGACGTTTCCCGGCGGGGCGACGTCGA
>JAICHC010000858.1 GCA_025922795.1 Candidatus Binatia bacterium
CTTCTGGCCGCTGTTCACCTCGCGCACGGACTTCGAAGGTAATCACCGTTTTCATGCGCTTTCGATCCTCGAACCCATTCTTCCCAACAGCAAAAGCATCGAGCGCAATTACTCGCATCTGTGGTCGTTGTGGCGCTCGGAAAAGAGTGCCCGCACCGGCGCGGTGGACCAGTCGCTGTTGTGGGACCTTTATCGCCGCCGGTCCTCGCCTGAAGCCAAAAAAATCTCGCTCCTGTTTGGCCTTTTTAAGTATCAATCCTCGCCAAGCGGCAAAGAATGGCGTCTGTTGAACATACCTGTTGCCAGGTCGAACGCGGGCGCGGCTGCCGAACCGAAGTAAACGAACATGTTTCAGAACATCGGCGAGATCGTCTTGTTGCTCGTGCGCACCTTGCAATCGCTGCCGCTGGTGATGCGCCAGCGTAAAAAGGTGTTCGACCAACTGTTCGAGATCGGCAACGCCAGCCTGCTCATGGCCTGCATCCTGTCGATTTTCATCGGCGGTGTCATCGCTCTCCAAACCGGCCCGATCCTCGCTGAGCGCGGCTTGCAGCGCGTGATCGGCGGCCTGGTCGGAATGTCGGTCTGCAAGGAACTGGCCCCGGTCATGATGTCGATCCTCATCGCCGGCCGAATCGGTTCAGCAATGGCGGCGGAGATTGGCACGATGCGCGTGTACCAGGAGATCGATGCGCTGGTCACCATGAACATCAACCCGGTGCATTACCTGGTGCTGCCGCGGCTGGTGGCGATTGCAGTCGCGCTGCCCATCCTCGTTATCTTCGCCATCCTGGTCGCGTGGATCGGCGGCGGGCTGGTGGCCGTTTACAATCCCAAGATCGGCGTCAACTTCACACTTTTTCTCAGCAACCTGCGCGATGTAGTGGACATTGGAGACGTGCTCAACGGTTTGTTCAAAAGCTTCGTTTTCGCCGTTGTGATCGGAACGGTGTCCTGCCACCAGGGGCTCGCGACGATTGGCGGGCCGCGCGGCGTTGGCCGTTCCGTCACCAAGGCCGTGGTCAATTCCATCGTCTTGATTCTGATCCTGGATTATTTCCTCACGCAGGCGCTGCTTCACCTCGAATGAACGCTCCGGCTCCAGTCCAGCAAGCCGTGCGCGTTGAAGTCATCGGACTTCGGCGGGCCTTCGATGGCCGCCCGGTGCTTAAGGGCATCAGCTTTACGGTCGAGCGGGGCGAGGTTTTTGTCATCATGGGGCCCAGCGGTTCGGGCAAGAGCGTTCTGCTCAAGCACATCATCGGCCTGGAAAAAGCCGATGAAGGCGACATTCTCATCGAAGGCGAGTCCATCCGGGACCCGGAGATCATGTCCAAGTACCGCATGGCGCTTGTCTTCCAATCCGGCGCGCTCCTGAGTTCGCTTACGGTCGGCGAAAATGTCGGTCTTTATCTCACGGAACATCGTCTCAAGAAGCCGCATGAAATCGACCAGATCGTGACCGAAAAGCTGAAGTTTCTTGGCCTTAAGGACGTCAAGGACCGTTCGGTTTCCGAATTGTCCGGCGGCATGAAAAAGCGTGTCGCCATCGCTCGCGCGTTGGTCATCGAGCCGCAACTCATCCTTTACGACGAACCCACCAGCGAATTGGACCCGCTCATGACCGTCACCATCGGCCAGGAAATTTTGGACTTGAAACGCCGCATTGGCGTAACGTCTCTCGTGGTGAGTCACGACCGGGACCTGGCGTTCGGCGTCGCGGACCGTCTCGCGCTGATGCACGAAGGCGAGTTCGTCGCGATCGGCACGCCCGCCGAAGTACGCTCCAGCAATCACCCCGTTGTGCAAAAGTTTTTAAGCGCCGATTTTAACCCCAAATCGTCACCGGCATAATGTTATGAAGAACACGCTCGAGACTCGTTTAGGAATCTTCTTCGCACTCGCGGTTGTCGTCGCCATCATCGTGCTCCAAATGGTCGGCGGCACCGACCTCTTCACCAAGAGCTACACCGCTTACGCCACCTTCGATAACGTCCAGGAACTCAAGAAAGGCGACCCGGTGAAAATGGCCGGCGTGGACATTGGCCGCGTCGAAAGCGTCGAAC
>JAICHC010000859.1 GCA_025922795.1 Candidatus Binatia bacterium
GCGTCTTTATCGAAGAAAGTCAGGATGAACTCGCGAGATACTTTTCGATCTTGAGATCCATGTCGGATTTTAGTGAATCCCTCACCGATCATTTAATTGCATGACACGGTGAAATTTAAACGTCAACACCTTCCGCTCAGAACTTTGACGGGCGTCAAATGCAGCGCTTGCACCGCATCGGCCTCACTGTTTGGCGAGAGTCGATGTGATATTGACAAGCCGGCAACGAGGCTCTATAGGCTGACTTGAGCACAAAAGAAGCGGCGCGGCATGCTGCGCCGTCGCGGGGCAGCGACCCTGGCGGACGGACAACTGAGAAAGGTTTTGTTTGATGAGCCGACCACGCACCATCGAAGAAGTGAAAAACGATATCCGCGATCGCGTCGGCCGCCGCGCGCCCTTTCTCCACGCCGAGAAAAGCGAAGCGGAAGCGGCGCTGGCGCAGATGGCTGACTTCGAGGGCGAGACCTGGGCCGCGGCGTGGAATTCCCTCGGAGAGAAGTGGGAAGAGAAAGCCAAAACCGCTGAGAAAAACGGCGACGCCGCTCGGACGAAAGAATCCTTTTTGAAATCTTATGGGTATTACGGCATCGCGCGCCATCCATTTCCGAGCACGCCGGGAAAACACCACGGCTATGCGAAAACCCGCGAGATGTTCCTGGCGGCGTCTAAGTATTTCGAGATTCCGATCGAGCGCGTGGCCATTCCGTTTCACGGCAAGCCCATCGTCGGGCATCTGAGACTGCCGAAGAAACTCCCGGCGCCGATGATCATGCACTGGGGCGGCATCGACAACTGGAAAGAAGAGCGCCACTCCTTCGGCGAAGCCTTCGTCAGGGAAGGGTGGGGCTGCTTCATCATCGACAGCCCCGGCACCGGCGAATGCCCGATGCCCGCCGGGCCGGACGCGCATCAAGTCCATACAGCGGTGCTCGACTATCTCCTGATACGGCCGGAAGTCGACGCCGCCAAAATCGCGGTGGTCGGCGCCAGCTTCGGCGGCCACTGGTCGACCAAGCTCGCCCACATCGCGCCGGAAAAACTCCGCGCTGCAGTCAACTGGGGCGGCGGCATCCACTATTTCTTTCAACCCGAGTGGCAGGAGCGCTCGCGCCACGCCGACTCCTATCTTTTTGATCTGATCGAAGCGCGCGCCAATCTCTTCGGCAAGAAGACGTTCGACGAGCTTTGCCAGGTCATGCCCGCGCTGTCGTTGCTCGATCAAGGCTGGCTCGACAAACCGTGCGCGCCGCTGCTGATCGTCAACGGCAAGGAGGACAAGCAAGTGCCGCTGGAGGATTTATATCTGCTGCTCGAGCACGGCAATCCAAAAGCGATCCGCTTGTTTCCCGGCGGGCATATGGGAGCGATCCCAAATATTTTCAAAACCGTGCTCGCTTGGTTGCATCAAAAATTGGATTGAATTAGCTCCAAGCTTGACAACTATGCCCTGCAGGATGCAGCGCAGGCGCTCTGAGTCGCGCTTATTGAGTGTCTACTAAGGAGTTCGTTCGTTAGTAGACCTACTGGGACGAAGGGGCGAGTCGTGAAAAGCGCAGGCATCAGGACTCAAAGGACGTTTTCGCACCCGCGCCCAAAATTAAGCACTCGGGGCGTGGATCGGGTGGTGGCCGATGACCTACCGACGCTTTGCCTGGGCTTGGAACGAGTCGTCCCTTCGTGTCCAACCAACCCTGTTGTCTACACACTTATGAACTCCTTAATAAGCTATGAGACTTCAACAGCCGCTTGTTGAGAAACATGAGTCTCTATCAACTGCAAAAGCTGATCTACCACGTCAACCGTGATCCGGTGCAACGCGAACGCTACCGTCAGGATGGAGCGGCGTTCGTTAAGAATTACGACTTGACGGAAGACGAAGCGACGGCAGCGCTCGCTGTCGATGTGCGCGCGCTCTACAGCATGGGAGTTCACTCGCTGCTGCTCAGGCCGTTCACCTTGCTGCACAAAGTTTCGAATGAAGATTACGCCAAGGCGCTGAAAGGACTGGAATAGCCATGCCGATCGTATTTGCTTGCGCGGCCAGCCACGCGCCCGGAATGACC
>JAICHC010000860.1 GCA_025922795.1 Candidatus Binatia bacterium
GCACTTGTTCCAGTCACTGAACTCGGCGATTGCGTGGTTTGAACCGGCGTACCGATAAATCGTGCGAAGGAGGCCAGCTCTTCTTGAATCTGGCGCTGCCCTTCGGCCAGCGCAGCTTGCTTGGAGAGCAAATCATGATACGGCCGTTGTAACGCGGCGAGCCGTTGGCCATTTTCCTCCGCTTCTGCAATACGTGCTTGCCAGCGCGGTATCTGCGCCTCATGACGCCGAATTTCCTCTTGTAGCGACATTCGCATACTTTCCGCTTCCGCCAGACGGTCGCGCATCGTTGGGAACTCGGAAAGTTTTTCTCGATCGGCTGCCAGTTGTCGTTCGAGACCGCCGATGCGCTCTTCGAGGCTTTGCCGCTCTTGCACGAGCCGGGTCCGCAATTCCGCGAGATCACGGTTGAGTTGTTCGTTTAGCCCGCGTATGCGCTGGGTTTCGGCAGGATCGTCGCCGCTCTCTTGCTGTGAAGCTTCGATCTCGTGAACTTTTCTCCGGCTTGATTCAAATTTGCTCGCGAGCGCGGTTAGCTCGTTTTGGAGTTCTCGATTTTGCGCCCTTAAGTCGCTCAACTCGGCAGCCGGATCGCCTGGCGGCGTGAACGGCGGCTGGACGGGAGCGATACCTGCGCCAGCGTTCTCCAATTGCGTGACCAGCTTTTCGATTTCGCGACGCTTGGCTTTTAACTCTCGTTCCGATGCCAGCAAAAACAATCCAAGCAAAGCGACCGCCGCGCCCGCGAACACTAAGATCCACACGAACGTGCTATCCATGGTGGTCTCCTCATCGTGATCTGATCCAGCAACGCCAAATATATTCCAATTGATGCAACGGCGCGACTCAAGCGCGTCCTTTTCAGCCCCCAAGCTCCCGCGTTAGTCTCCGGCCGCCGGCTTTGCGAAAGCTGCCTCGACATATCCCGGTTTGTTGCCGCGCTTGGACTCGACCTTGAGCCAGCCCTTGTCTTCTTCCACGACGTTAAGCTTGGTTCCCTTGGAGATACTCGCGACCACTGGGTAGTGCAGCCCCGGGCCACTTCTCACTTGAGTATCGCTGACAGCTTGGTATCGTCCCTCCGCGCTTGGATCGAGTGTTGATTTCTTTTCACCCTCCGAGCTTTTCACCGATGCCATCTCGACATAACCGGGCGCATTGCCCTTTTTGGAAACGATCAGCACCCAATCGCCGTCTCTGCCGACGACATTGACCTTGGCATCTCGAGCTATTTCGCCGATTGCGCGAAACTGCTGCCCTGGCCCGGTCCGTACTCGGGTGCTCTCAGTCGTTACATAAGCGCGGGTTTGTTCGTTCAGATCAGGCAGGTCGCTTAAACCGGAAGTTTTTTCCCCTTTCTGGCAAGCGAAAGTAGTTAACGAGATGGTGACCACCAGCCAAGTTAGGGTTCTACCTGTGTATCGATCCATTGCCGACCTCCGAATTGCAGTTTCGGCGCATTATAACATGCTTCGGATTTTGTGAATCAGTAATTCCGATGCGATTGGCCGCGTGGCGACTCGCTGGCCTCAGTGAATTTCCTTCCACACTTTGGCCAGGCTTTCGCCGTAAACGCTTAGATCCCATTCGCAGCAATAGCCAAACGGCGTGGTGCATACCTCATACCCGGTTTCGCGCAAACGCTCCGCGGCGGTCTCGATAAATGAGTGTGCAAAACCCGGCCGGGCGGTGTCGCCACCGAGATGGCTGAACGAGTGCAATACGATATTCTTTAAGCCCCGCTTGTTGGCGAGCCATTTGAGGTGCTTTACGGACTGGCGCAGGATCGCCGCATGGCGGTCCTCGGCTGCGTCGGATTCCTCCGCGTGAACAAAGACAATCACGGCTTTTTCGACTTCGCGCTCGATTTCCTGATCAACGACTTCAGCGAGAGTTCTGGAATGGGTTTTCCAGCGAAAGCGTTTTGCCTGAAAACAGAGCAGTTTCATGGCAAGGCAATCAATAGCGGGTCAAAAAATTCTTGAGGATTTTTTTGCCTTCCTGATTGAGGATCGATTCAGGATGAAATTGCACCCCTTCCACCGGAAGGGACTTGTGACGGAC
>JAICHC010000861.1 GCA_025922795.1 Candidatus Binatia bacterium
ACATTCCGCCATGCGCGGGCAACGAGAATTGTCGAAGGACCGTCTGAAATCCAGCGGCATATTATCCAACGAGAGTTGTTCCGGGAAGGCGCAGCGGCATTGGCATTGCCGTAGAACGATTGACCTTGGACCTGCTCGTCCAAGAAGGCATTCACATGGATCTGAAACTCACCGAAGAAGAGAGGCTGATCAAAGACACTGCGGCACAGTTCGTCGATAAGGAACTGATCGCACGCGAAGGCGTGTATTTAAAACAGCAAGCACCGTTTCTTCCGCCCGGTGCCCCAGCAAGACGCGAGTTAGACGCGCAAGCAGCGGCCGAGCTGAACGAGCGGGCGCGCCAGGTGGGGCTGTGGAGCCTGGACTTGCCCGAAAATTTCGGTGGCTCGAATATGAGTGCGGTCGCCCGGGTATTGATTCAACGTGAGTTCGGCCGCTCGGTGTTACCTTTTCGACCGGTTTCAATCCCACGGTTCTTGTTCGAAACCCAATATGGCGAAGCTCTTGCCGACGGTACGATCTCGCTTGCACTGGCTTTTGCAGAAGCGCACAAGACCGGCGAGCTCAGCCGGCTGCAAACATTCTACCGAGAGGAGCCCGAGGGCTGTATCTTGCGCGATTCATCGATTTTTATTGCCAATCCGCGCGCGGATCTATTTCTGTTTCCGGCCCGAGAGCAGGGCACACAGCGACTAGGGCTGTTTGCGATTCAGCGAGACATGCCGGGAGTCACCATCGGCGATGAAGTCGAGCTCACGAACGACTGGATCGTGGCGCGGCTCATGCTACGCCAGTGCAAAATTCCCAGCGAACAACTGCTTGGCTACGAATATGAGGCGGGGGCTGTGATCGCATCCGAGCAACTGAACATCGCCGCACGCTCGCTGGGTATCGGCATGCGCTGCCTGGAAAGCTCCATCGAACATGCGCGTAACCGGGTGACCTTCGGTCGTCCGCTGGCGCAGCGCCAGGCGATTCAGTGGATGTTGGCGGATCTGTCGATCGAAGTACGCACGTCGACTTGGCTCACTCTGGAAGCTGCTTGGCGCGCCGATCAGGAATTGAGTTATTTCGAAGAGGCTGCGCTCGCAAAGAAGCGCGCGGCGAAAATGGCGTTTCAAGCCGCCGACACCGCGATTCAAATTCACGGCGGCTACGGCGTGTGCAAGGAATTTCCCTTCGAAGGATTTTACCGGGAGGCGCGCCTGCTGCGCCTGCTCTACGGGCAAGAGCACGAGTTGGATCGGGCGCGGGGAGAAAGATTCATCGAGGCGTGAGGCGCGGGGATCCGCACGCACGGGCGCCGCTGCGCTACGATTGTCTTTGGTCCATGGCATACCTGCGACCACAAAGGAGCGATGATGAAGCGAAGAAAAGTTTGTTTTGTCGGCTACGGCTCCACCGAATACTCGCGCAAGTCTGAAGCATCGGCGCTTTCTTATTACGCCGAGGCGATACGTGATGCGTTACGCCAGACGGGCCTTCACAAAAAAGACATCCGGGGATTTTCAATCACCACGCAAGCCAGTCCTGACTACTCGCCGCATGTGGCCGAGCAGTTGGGTTTGGAAGTCGACTGGGTGTTGAACGGCGATTATGGCGGCGCCGGTGGCGTAATGAGCGTCAGGCGTGCGGCGGATGCGATCGAATGCGGTCACCTCGACGTCGCGGTTTTAGTCGGCGGCAACTCGTTCGATAAGAGCGTCCCGACCCAGCGCCAATTGGAATACCAGCGCGGTAATTTCGTGGATGTTTACGGTTATGGCGGGCCGAATAGTCTGATGGCGCTGATCCAGCGGCTGCACATGGAAAACTACGGCACGACCCTCGAACAGATCGGCAAGATCGCCATCGCGCAACGCGAAAACGCGCTTAACAATCCACAAGCGCTGTTTCGCGAACCGATGACCATGCAGGATTACTTAAGCTCGCGGATGATCTCGGATCCGATTCGTCTTTTTGACTGCGTCATGCCCTGCTCGGGTGCCGAGTGCATCGTACTGGCGTCGGAGGAGAAGGCGAAACAGATTACCGACAAGCTCGTCTATCTCGTGACCGACGC
>JAICHC010000862.1 GCA_025922795.1 Candidatus Binatia bacterium
AATAGCCGACCTGTAGCTTTCGCGCGGAAAGCGGAATGAGCTCTTCGAGCGACGGAATGTCGCTCAAAGTGGAGAGGCGATACTCAATCGGCATTGCGTCGCTCGAGGTGCACCGAAGGTGCGCAGGTTCCATGCTAACGGAATTAATCGTGGAATCGAATTGCTCGCCCCCGTGATGGCAATGCTCGAGACCGGCGCTCGCGGTGAAACGAACCGCGGAAGATTTGGAACCGAAGACCCGATCGACCCAGCAGATTTCATCGGAACCAAAGCCTCGGATCGACTACCGTAGGCGCAGGGACAGCAAGAACCTCGAACCAATAGCATGTCATGAAGACTGGAAAAAAACGGCCATCAATTGTTGTAGCGTGTAGTCTCGCGCTTTGCGCAGTGTCGGTAGCGTTTGCCGGCCCTGACGGAGACAAACACTTCAAGATGATGGACACCAATGCCGATGGTAAAATCTCACGCGCCGAGCACGCCGCCGGGGCGAAGCAAATGTTCACCCAGTGCGACGCCAATGGTGACGGCATAGTCACGGCGACAGAAATGCAGGCGGCTACCCCTGCGCACGGCGAAAAGCCGGGCAAGCACGACAAGACGGCGGCCGAGAAGATCAAAGAGATCGATCAAAACGGCGATGGCCAGCTCACCGTGGCCGAGCAAGACGCCGGCACCTTGAAGATGTTCGCTAAAATGGACAAAAACGACGACGGCTTTCTAAGCAAAGCCGAGTGCGATGAAGGGATGAAGATGATGAAGAAGGACCATTAATCGCTTCCTCCCATCGTATAACTCGCAGCGCAAATCCAGCCCGCGACTCCACGAGTCGCGGGCTTTTGTCGCGGCGCGAGAAGAGGGTTGCAAAAGGTGTCATCCAGCGGACTGCGTGGATGTCACAAAAACAGAATTGTCATCGCCTGAAGAAATTCATTTTTGACCCAAGACTGAAGGAGGCACTTCGACTCGTGTTTCTTTACCCCGGTGCTCTGCTTTTGCGCGCGCTGCTGTTCGGCGCTTTGTCCACTGGGAAATAGGTTTCCGCTCACCAGCTCGATTTGTGCGTGGCATGACGGCAATGATCATGGGCGCTTTTTCGATCGCCCTGATCGGTTATTTGAAGCTAAAGGACTGGGTGTTTCGTGGTCCATCCAGATAGATCGAAACGGCGACGCCGAAATTAATTGGCGAGCGTCACATGCTGCTGATGGAATCAGTGCCTCTTGATGCTCAGCGGCTGTCGCTGCCCGGTCCGACTGGGCTTTCATCCATTCACCCCGCCCCACCCGTGAAACAATCATTGTTCAAGGCGCTGTTCCTCAGTGCAGTCGCCGTCTCCGCTCTGGCCCAGCCCGCGAATCCGCCCCGACCGGATGCCGCGCCCAAGCCGTTGTATCCAGATTCCGGGCCGGTCATTTCGCTCGAGGAATTGCGCCAGGTTGCAATCCCGAACACGGTCATCGATTCTGTTGCGATTGATCCCATGGACGGAGCGTGCCGGGTCGTCGCGACGGTGAGTCATCCGCCCGCGAATGATCGCGTGAAAGTCTACATCGCTTTGCCGATGCAGGGATGGAACGGGCGCTTTCGCGGCAACGGCGGCGGTGGGTTTGTGGGCGGCAACCCCAACAGTCTGCGGGGACCGGTGACGCAGGGCTACGCGACGGGCGCGACTGACACGGGACATGAAGGCGGCAGCGCCCGGTTCGCGCTCGAGCCCAACGGCCGGCTGAAATGGCAGGATATTCGCGACAACGCGTATCTCGGAATTCACGCCATGACCGTGGTGGGCAAGGCGCTCACGCAGGCATTCTATGGCAAGCCGCCGCGCTACTCCTACTTCGTCGGAAACTCGACCGGCGGCCGGCAGGGATTAATGGAAGCACAGCGGTATCCGGATGATTACGACGGCATCATCTCCGGCTGCCCCGCGATCAACTGGCACCGGTTCCTCCCCGCCGCACTCTGGCCGCAGGTGTTGATGTTGGAGGCGAATAATTTTGTCCCGCCGGCGAAGCTCGATGCCGCGACTGCCGCGGCGGTGGCCG
>JAICHC010000863.1 GCA_025922795.1 Candidatus Binatia bacterium
GGGCAACATCACTTTATGAAACTGCGTCACCGGCTTCGCGTGTCGTCTCGCAAATCAGCGGTGGAACCAGGATCAATGTCGTGAGTTCCGCCGGCGGTTGGCTGGAAGTGCGCTCCAAGCGCGGCAACCCTCCCGGCTATGTGCGGTCCGACGATGCCCGCGCGATCGACGGCGCGAACTGAGAAGCTAAATTGCCGGAGCTTTCAGTGACCGCTGGCATGATGACCGCGCTGGTAGTGCTGGCGCAAAAGATCTTTGCCGTAGTCGTTTCCGTTCGGCGTGCGCACGATGATATGGATATGGTCGCGGTAATGCTCTTTGAACTGCGGAAACGCCTGGCCGGCTTGGTGATCGAATTCAATGATGATGACCGGACTATGAATGCGATAGTAAAACACGCTGTCCTGTTCGACTCCGCCGCGCCAGGAGAAATGGGTATCATGAACGTGTCCCATGACCTCGTCCATTTTGACTCTGGCATGACCCGGCCGCATGCGCCCGACGTGAAGCTCCACCAGGGGCATGAGCCGGTCGTGCTGCTGCGGCGTCAGCTCATCGTAAACGATCCCCTCGTAGCGTAGCTCGTGATTGTCGCGAAAGGCCGAAGTGAAGAGATCGCGGGGCAGATCTTTGGACACCACGGCTTTGCCGCGCTGTTCGGCGTCGAGCGAGCGGATCAGCGCAAGGCCCTGCGCTTCCTCGGCTTCGAACACCCGAGTGCCGGCGTATTTGCCGCTCTGCGCGAACACCGGCTCCGAACCGAGAAACGCCGGCGCCATCACCACCTGATCGCCGATTACGAAGTAATTCACGTTCAGATGATGGCCGTCGACCTGCCAGCCCCAGGGTTCGGTGGCCGAAGGCCTGCCCATGATACTGAGCCAGTAAAGGTCCTCGCCGAATTCATCGACCCGGCCGGTCATCTCCATGACCGTTTCGTTGAGACGCATGATGTCGCGGGCCGTGGCAAATCCCCGGTCGCTGAAACTCTCTTTCAGGAGTGCGAAAGAGCGCTCGATCTGTTCATCGGACATTTCGCAAAAAGCTATGCCGTGGCGCATGATGGTGCGATGAATATTGCTCCACATGCGCCATTCCCTGGCGTCGATCGGAAAGAGCGTCCGCTCCCGTTGTTCCGCGTTCAGTGATCCGAGATAAGCCTCGGCGGCCTCGCGAATCGTCTGTGTGGAGATCCCGGTCGCTCTGATCGGAAAGAGGCCGGGGACAATCGCGCCGTCCGTGGTATTCCCCATGAAAGGCTCGTCCACGGCCTTGAGCGCATTTTGCAAATAGTTCGGCGGCCCGCCGCCAAATTTCAACGATCGGCCGTTGCGCCGTGGGGCCGCCAATTGCCCGGGAAGGTAATCTAAGTTTTCATTTGCGCCCATGCATCGCTCTCGAACTTTCCATCTCGGAAGAGTTTTATTGCGCTCCAGAGCGTGATGTCAATCCGATAAATTCCCCTGGTCTCTGCTTTCGTCGCCCGGCTGTTTTTCTCAATCGCACTGGCGCTGAATTGGGATCAATTTTGCCGGCGCGCTTTGACAATCTCCATCAAGCCGATCCCGGCCGGCAGCAACAGGATGGCGCCGTTCACAGAAACTGCGCCGGGCCATCCGTAAGCGCCGTAGGCGTAGCCGCCGGCGGTGATGCCCGCAGCGCCACCTGCATAGTAGCAGAGCACGTAGAGCGAATTCGCCCGCCCACGGCTCGAGGTGAGCCTGCGATTGAGCAGTCCTACCGCCGCGGAGTGGATCGCGAAGAAGCCGGCGCAGACGCCGGCCAAGCTCGCCATGATGACCGCGAGCGATTGAATCAACGACGCAGCGATCGCCGCGGCAAAGACCACAGATCCGAGGACCATCGTCGTACCGCTACCGAGGCGGTTGCTGAGCTTGCCGGAGGCGGGACCGATGAAGATTCCAACCAGGTACGCGAGATACATCAGCGTGATCACTTCGGTGCGCGCGGAAAGCGGCGGTCTGGAAAGATAGAAGGGCAGATAATTGAACGTCGAGGAGAAAACAAAGAAAGCGCCGAAAGCGA
>JAICHC010000864.1 GCA_025922795.1 Candidatus Binatia bacterium
ACCAACAAGATCCGCCTGCAACAGGGCATCGATGCAGGGGTAGCCAACTCGATCCTGGTAAAAGTCAATCAGATCGGTTCGCTCAGCGAGACTCTTGAAACCATGAAGCTGGCCAAGGAATCGGATTATACAACCGTCATGTCGCACCGTTCGGGAGAGACCGAGGACGTGACCATCGCCGACCGTGCGGTCGCGACCAATGCCGGACAGATCAAGACCGGCGCGCCGTGTCGCGGCGAGCGCACGGCCAAATACAATCAGCTGCTGCGCATCGAGGAGGAGCTAGGCAGACGCGCGGTCTACGCTGGAAAGAGCGCTTTTCGTGCCAAATACAGCAAGTGAACGGCACGCGCGAGCAGCACGCGCGGCGCGAGCCGGCGCTGCCAAGCGCGAGACCTTGAATGAGAAGCGCGCTCGCGCCGGCGCCATCGCCAAATATTTGGCGCGGGCTTATCCCGAGGTCCAGTGTCCGCTCATCCACGCAAATAGCTTTGAGCTGCTGGTTGCGGTAATTCTGTCGGCACAGTGCACCGACCTAGCGGTTAACAAGGTGACTCCCGAGCTTTTCCGCCGCTATCCGACGCCGCATCGACTCAGCCGCGCCTCGATCACGGAACTCGAAGCGCTGATCCGCACGCTCGGATTGTTTCGTGCCAAGGCGAGATCGCTCAAACGTTGCGCGCAACAGTTAGTGGATGAATTTCGCGGCGCGGTGCCCGGGACGATGAGCGAACTCACCCGCCTCGCAGGCGTTGGCCGAAAAACCGCTAACGTGATTCTTGGCCACGCCTTTGACACGCCGGGCATCGCCGTCGACACGCACTGCAAGCGGGTCTCGCGCCGTTTGGGATTGACGCTGCAAGTAGATCCCCTAAAAATCGAAAAAGATCTGGCCAAGATTCTCCCGCCCGGCGAATGGACCGCCTTCTCCCATCGTTTGATTGTCCACGGCCGCCACCTCTGCCATGCGCGCAAGCCGGCTTGCGCGAAGTGCCCGCTGCGCGAGCTCTGTCCATCGCGCGAAACCTGACATAACCCGGCAGACATTCACAGCAAATGATTTCCGGACGGGCAAAGCTTTAGGCCAAATGTCCCAGCGTTAGGAAACAAACTAACCTGTGACAGCGGCCGCCATTGATTGTTTATCTCGCGATTGGAGGAACTTCCCGAAATGTTGATTGACCGAAGGACCAGTGCTCTTTGTTTTTAGGGTCTTGTCAAATGGCGATTGCGACTTATATTACGTTCTGGCGGGCTTTGCCCTCCAACATGCGTTTTTTCAAAGGTGATTGTATGGCCCTGGTACAATACGAGAAGACGCTTCCGGTAGTCTTTCCTGCTTCCACTCGGCCTCTTCGAATCGCTCAAATCGCGCCGTTATATGAAAGTGTGCCGCCCAAGCTCTATGGCGGAACCGAACGGATCGTCGCGTATTTGGCGGAACAACTGGTGCGACGCGGACACGATGTCACGCTCTATGCCGCAGGCGACTCGACCGCGGACGTGCGGCTTGCCGCCGGCTCGGCCCAGTCCCTGAGGCTCACCGGACTCGATAATTTCGGTCCGATGTTTCACTTGCCGATGCTGAGCGACGTCTATGATCATGCCGACGAGTTCGATGTCATTCATTCTCACGTCGATTGCCTGAGTTTTCCGCTAGCCCGCATGGTTCGTGTGCCAACGGTCTCGACCTTGCACGGTCGGCTCGATCTGACCGACCTGCTGCCGATCTACCGAAGCTACAGCGATCTGCCGGTTGTGTCGATCAGCAACGATCAGCGTCGTCCGCTTCCTGAGATGAATTGGATTCGCACCGTTTATCACGGCTTGCCGCGGGATCTGCTCGAGTTCAGTCCTCGAACCGGCACCTATTTGGCTTTTCTCGGAAGAATTTCCCCGGAAAAGCGTCCTGACCTCGCCATTGAGATCGCCCGACGTTCAGGCTTGCCACTCAAGATAGCTGCGAAAGTGGATCGCGCAAACCGCGAGTACTTTGAAAGCGTGATCCAGCCGATGCTTTCGGCTCCCCGCATCGAGTTCATCGG
>JAICHC010000865.1 GCA_025922795.1 Candidatus Binatia bacterium
CGGAAACGCAACGTAAAGTTGTCTGCGACAATGTTTGCCGGCTTTATGAAATCGACGCGTCGAAATTGCCGCGCATCGAGAAAAAGGCGGCGTAATCTATCTGAATTAAAATGCCTTTGAGATCCTTAGGAGCAGAACCTTGGCGAGCATCAAGAGAATTCTCCACGCAACCGACTTTTCCAAAGCGTCGGCTCGGGCGCTGCAAGAAGCGGTCAAGCTGGCCAGAGAGAACAGCGCGCGACTTCTAGTCGTTCATGTCATCGAGCCGACGCCTTACGTCGCCGGAGGAGAATTTGGCGGGGCCGAGATTTACATGAAGCTGGAGGACGCCACGAAACGCAATGCCCAATCGTCGATGAGCAGGCTCATGCAGCGGCTTAAAAAATTGAAGATCAAGGCTGAAAGCTTATTGCTTCGTGGCGCAGCTCACGAGCAAATCGTTAAAGCCGCCAAGAGCAAAAAGGCCGACATGATCGTCATCGGAACGCATGGCCGCACCGGATTGTCGAAACTTTTCCTGGGCAGCGTCGCCGGCAAAGTTGTTTCCCTGGCGACTTGCCCGGTCATGACCGTCCGCGGAAGATAATTGCAAATGCCCGATCGCTACTCGCTCAACGACTTCATTCAAGATCTCGATCGTATCACGCGCTCGGCAGATTCGCAGGAAAGTATTGTCTCCGCGGCGAAGCCGCTGCTCGCGCGCCTCGTGCAGCAGCCGGATTGCTTAGAGGCTCACCACAGAAAGCGCGGCGCCAACGCCTACGGCCGCTACATGCTGCATCGCGCGCCGTTGTTCAACCTATCCTCGGTGGTCTGGGGCCCGGGAGATAACGCCAAGGCCCATAACCACGATACCTGGGGCATGGTCGGAGTGGTCGAAAATGAAATCCAGGAAACGCGCTTTCGCCGCAAAGACGCGGGCGCGCAAGCCGATCACGCGGACCTCGAAGTCACGGCAGTATTGAACAACCAATCCGGAATGGTTTCTTGTCTGATCGCGCCAAACGATGACATCCACGAAATGAATAACGTCACCGATCGCGACACGGTGGAAATTCACGTCTACGGCAAGGACTTGACGGACATGCCGCGCCTGCGATTCGATGTTTCGACCAAGACCGTGAAGACTTTCGCCAGCCCGAAATACGACAACTGCTGAAACCGTCGTTCAGCTTAGCGGTTGAGTTTCAATTCCCAATCCAAATAGCGTTGCATATCTTCTCTCGTGCCGCGAATCGAGGGCGATAAAACCACGTCATTGGGCGGAGTCAAGCAGTCATTCGATCCTTGCTCGGTGGGGAGTCCCGCCGCCGACCACGCGCGCACGCCGCCGTCGAGAACCGCAACCTGCGTGTAACCCATTTCCGCGAGCGTCCGCGCACCAAACAGCGATTGCCGGCCGTCCCGACAAGTCAAGACAACTGCCTGTTTGCGGTCGGCAAACTGCTCCGGCAATCTACCCTCGATCCAGCCGCGCGAAATCCAGCGGGCGCCGGGCACATGAGCCGTTTCAAACTCAACGCTGGTGCCAACATCGAGAATCAAAGTCGTTAAATCTCGCCGCCTGCGCTCAAGCGCCGGCGCTTCTATAAGGCGCGCCGCCTGTTTCGCCGCTGAATAACCGAGCGGTTCGTCTCTCAACTCTCCTTTTTCGAGATCTCCAACGATTTTCGACCACGCGCTCAGCCCGCCTTCTAACACGCTCACATTGGCAAATCCCATCTGGCGATACCAATAAGCGGCCATGACGGCGCGCGCCGATTGATTGCTGATGAAAATGATCGGCGCGTTGCGTACGGCGATGAAATCATCGGCGCGCTGCACGGCTTGGCCGCCGGGGACGTTAAACGAGCCCGGCACATGGCTTGCGCCGTACTCGGCTTCGGAGCGCACGTCAATTAGATAGTGCATTTCGTCTTTGAAGCCGATCAGGCGAGTCAGCTCTGGAGCGGAGATCAAGGGAATCTGTTCCTCTTCCGCAACTTGCCGGGCCAGCGCGGTGGCATTTTCACGGCTGTTCTGCGGCGGTTGCGGCGCGCTCC
>JAICHC010000866.1 GCA_025922795.1 Candidatus Binatia bacterium
GAAGAATTGGAAACGCTGATCAAAGAAATCTTTGATGCGCCGCCGGAAGTGATCGAACGGGCAAAGAAGTTATTGGCCAGTAAGTAGGGGAGAAAAGGCGGCTAGTCTTTCGTTTGGAGTACTGGAGTGCTGGAGTAATGGACTGAAGCCCAGGAAAGAAGGAGGATTCAGTGGCAAAAACAGCGATGAATCCGGACGGCCTGCCCACGCCGCGGGGAAGCTATTCGCTGGTGAATATCGCTCAGCCCGGACGACTGGTGTTTATCGCCGGCCAAACGGCTTCGGACCCTGAGGGAAACGTGGTCGGCATTGCCGACGCCCGGGCCCAGACGCGCTACATACTCGGAAAAATCAAACGAGCTGTCGAGGCCGCGGGCGGGACGATCAACGATGTCGTCGCCATGAGCGTGTTTACCACCGACGTTCGTTATCACCGGGACATCAACGAAGTGAGGCGGGAGGTTCTGGGCGACAACTTTCCGACCAGCACCATGGTGCAGGTCGTCGGCTTGGCGCGGCCAGAATTGCTGTTGGAAATAAATGCAACGGCAGTGATCGCGTAGTTTTTACTCAATCTAAAGCGAAGCAGCACCGAGCGATGTCCCGACCACGAGATGGGCGCTCGCTTCTTGAGCTTGACTGATCTCCTTGACATTTACACCCGATCGCGAACTCTTTTTCCCGATCGAGCAATGACTCTCCCCTCGGTCGAAAAATTTCCAATGCTCGCTAACTCGGTTATGAATTGCACGTAGCTAAACGGCACGGCGTACGCTCGCGAACCCGCAATGAGCTCTTGCATAACCCTACTTGGGATTGGGTCAAGCGAAGTAAGCGGTCTCTATCGCGTGGCGGCGGAATGATATATGAGTCTTGGACGGCGGGGCATCGTCAGTCCCGGATAGCCGCTGTGGGCGTGAAGACAACGGAATGATCGCTTGCGCTGTTCCTTCGGGCCATGGAGGCAATCGCTGGTTTTGGCGAACTTTTCGACGCTGCTTCGTAGCGATGCAATGATAAAGAAACTTACAACTCTGATTGGGACGCGGTGGGCGAGTCTTGAGCGCAGCTTGGGTGCAAAACTTGCGCGCGTGTCGGGCAGCAAGCGTTTGGCACGACTGCTCGGCAGCCTGTCGATCATCTCGCTCGGCTGGCTTGGGCTCATCCAGCCGGGGCGAATCTTCTCGGCGCAATCCGACAAGCCCGCGGTTTACGTCGCGCCGATCGAGGGCATGATCGATCTCGGCCTGGCGCCTTTCGTGCAGCGCGTACTGGACGAAGCCGCAGCCGCCGGCGTGGCGGCGGTCATTCTGGAAATCAATACTTTCGGCGGTCGTGTGGATGCGGCGGTACTGATCCGCGACTCCTTGCTGAACAGCAAAGTAAGAACCATTGCGTTTATCAACAAGCGGGCCATCTCCGCCGGCGCGCTGATCAGTCTGGCAGCCGAGAATATCGCCATGGCTGATGGCGGCACGATCGGCGCGGCAACGCCGGTGCAGATGGGACAGGGCGGAGCGCCAGAGGCGGTTTCGGAAAAAACTGTATCCTACGTTCGCAAAGAGTTTCGCGCCACGGCCGAAGCGCGCAAGCGCCCGCCGCTGATCGCAGAAGCGATGGTCGATGCCGACATTGAAATTAAGGGTCTGATCGAAAAGGGCAAGCTGCTGACCCTCACGACCGACGAAGCACTCAAACACAAGGTCGCGGATTTTCGCGCCAATTCCATCGAGAGCGTGCTGAAGCAGTTCGATCTTGAAGGAGCGGAAATAAGACGTCTCGCGCCGAATTGGGCGGAGGAGTTCGTTCGCTTTCTGACCAATCCGATCGTGAGTTCCTTGCTCATGACGGTCGGTATGCTCGGCATTATCATCGAAATCCGCACGCCTGGATTTGGCTTACCCGGCGGTTTGGGCATCGCCAGTCTGGCGCTGTTTTTCTGGGGCCACTGGCTGGTCCAACTCGCGGGTTGGGAAGAGCTTTTGCTATTTGTCTCAGGACTCATGCTCCTGGTTTTGGAAATTTTCGTGATTCCC
>JAICHC010000867.1 GCA_025922795.1 Candidatus Binatia bacterium
CGCTGACCGATGCCTGTCAACAGGAAAAAACGCGCATTCAGTTGGCGCTCGCCGAGCAACGACTCGAGCTCCAACATCTCGCGGCAAACCTGCGCGAGAAATATGACACACCTATCGATTCGCTAGCGCCGACGTTTTCCGAGAACCCGTCGCAAGCGGAATTGACCGCGGAGATCGACGAGCTGCGCGGCCGCTTGGAACGCATGGGCGAGGTCAACCTGGCGGCGATTGGCGAGTATGAAGAGCTGACGGAGCGGTTTCGCTTCATGAGCCAGCAGAAAGAGGACTTGGAGAAGTCCATAGCCGACTTGCAGCAAACCATTGTCAAGCTCAACCGCATCTGCCGCCTGCGCTTCAAGGAAAGCTTCGAAGCGATCAATGAGAAATTCGAAACAATTTTTCCGCGTTTGTTCCGCGGCGGCAAGGCCAGATTGGTGTTAACCGACGAGAATGATTACCTGGAAACCGGCGTCGATATCATCGTGCAACCACCGGGGAAAAAACTGCAATCGATTACTCTCCTCTCCGGCGGAGAAAAGGCACTCACCGCGGTGAGCCTATTGTTCGCCATCTTCTTGACCAAGCCGAGCCCCTTCTGTTTTCTCGATGAGGTCGACGCGCCGCTCGACGACGCCAACATCGACCGCTTCACCGAGATGATCAAAGAGATGAGCGAGCACTCCCAGTTCGTATTGGTCACGCACAACAAGAAATCCATGCAAGCCGCCGAGATGCTCTATGGCATCACTATGGCGGAACCCGGCGTTTCTAAAGTCGTCTCCGTCCGAATGAACTAGCCGTCCCTCGCCACAGAGATTTTCTTCTCGCCCGATTGACTCCGAGCCTGCCTTTGACCACTATCAAAACATGAATGGTGGATCGTTTTTTCAACGGCTGAAGCAGGGATTAACCAAGAGCCGCGAGAGCTGGACCGACAAGATCGGGGCAATAATACAAAATCGGCGCTGGGATGAAAACTCGCTCGCCGAAATGGAAGAAAGCTTGATCGCTGCCGATGTCGGAGTGAAGGCCAGCGAAAAACTGATCGCCGCGCTACGCCAGCGGGCGCCCAACGGCAGCGATGTTTTAGCCCAAGAAATGGCCTCTCGCCTCCAGGAAGCCATGGTCGAGATGCTGCAAAGCGCTCCTGCGGCGCCGAAAATTCCGCACTTATCGGCGCGTCCCTGGGTGGTGATCTTTCTCGGCGTCAATGGCGTCGGCAAAACCACTACCATTGGCAAGCTCGCGGCACAGTACCGCGGCGCCGGCAAGAAAGTTCTGCTGGTCGCTGGTGACACTTTTCGTGCCGCGGCCATCGAGCAGCTCGACGTTTGGGGGCAGCGCATTGGCGTCGACGTCGTCAAACATCGTGCCGGCGCCGATCCTTCAGCAGTTGTCTTTGACGGCATGCAAGCGGCCAAAAGCCGCGGTACCGATGTCCTACTGATCGACACCGCCGGGCGACTTCACACCAAAATCCATCTGATCGAGGAACTCAAAAAAATCCGTCGGGTGATTACTCGAGAACAGCCGGATGCGCCGCATGAAACATTGCTGGTGATTGACGCCACGACAGGGCAAAACGGCCTTCAGCAAGCTCGCGTCTTCAAGGAAGCCGCCGATATCACGGGCATCGTTCTGACCAAGCTCGACGGCACCGCCAAGGGCGGCGTTATCATCAGCATTCAAGAAGAGCTCGCCGTTCCGGTAAAATATATCGGCATTGGCGAAGAAATCGAAGATCTTCAAGTCTTCGATCCGGCAAGCTTTGCCCGGGCATTGTTTGAAAACTGATTGCCTACGGCCGCGATGACAGACCTTGGAGGCATGCTAATTATTAAGGAGTTTATAAGTATCTAGACAACAGGGTTTGTTGGACACGAAGGGACGACTCGTTCCAAGCCCAGGCAAAGCATCTGGGCGTCATCGGCCACCACCCGAGCTACGCCCCGAGGTGCTTTAATTTTGAGCGTGGGTGCGAAAGCGTCCTTTGAGTCCTGGTGCCTGCGCTTTCCACGACTCGCCCC
>JAICHC010000868.1 GCA_025922795.1 Candidatus Binatia bacterium
GCTCGATCGCCTCGCTACGACGTACTGGCTCGTACGCCTCCGCTCGTCGATTTTTCGCGCGCCTCGCCTCTGAGGTCTTTTTGAGCAACCTGCAATCGGGTTTTCAGAGCCTGCTAGGCTAAACTAGATTGGTGCTTTCGCTTTCCGCACCTCGGCCGGCAGAGTGTTGTGGTAGCTCGTACTGGGAAGAGGACCTGAATGGCGCTCGGCCTTTTCATTCTTGTCGCGAAAACGCTCGCGGCTCTTACTTTTCCAATCCATCTCCATCCGCGATACTCAATCCTCCTCCTCGGAGAGATTCCATTTGTTATCCTAAACCACCTCTGCTAGCGTAGCTCCGCTTCACGCCCCGATTATGCTCGCCAAGGTCAACAGCGCGGCTCTCTACGGCATCGACGCTCTGCGCGTCGAAGTCGAGATCGATCTGGCGTCGGGTTTGCCGCAGCTCGCGACTGTTGGATTACCCGAAGGCGCAGTGAAGGAAAGCAAAGACCGCATCCGCGCGGCGGTAAAAAACTGCGGCTATACCTTTCCCGCCAAGCGCATCACGATCAATCTCGCTCCGGCCGATATTAAAAAGGAAGGATCGGCCTATGATTTACCGATGGCGGTAGGCATTCTCGCCGCCGAAGAAACAATCGGGAAAACATTACTCGACGAGTATCTGCTGATCGGCGAGCTCTCGCTCGACGGGTCGGTGAAGCCCGTCCGCGGAGCCTTGCCGATTGCGATGGCGGCGAAGAAAGAGCAGGTCAGAGGTCTGATCCTGCCGAAGCAAAACGCTCCCGAAGCCGCGGTCGTCAGCGAGGTCGAAGTTCTCGGCGTACGCGACTTGCCTCAGGTGGTGGAATTTCTAAACGGCGCACAACGCATCGAGCCGACCACCGTCAATCTCGCTGATTTGTTCAATCAGCACTCGCAGTACCCTGCCGACTTTAACGACGTCAAAGGACAGCAACACGTGAAGCGCGCCCTGGAAGTCGCCGCAGCCGGCGGCCACAACGTTATCCTCGTCGGCCCGCCTGGATCCGGCAAGACGATGCTGGCGAAAAGGCTGCCGACGATCTTGCCGGATCTCACCCTGTCGGAGGCGCTTGAGACCACGAAGATTCACAGCGTCATGGGCACTCTCAACGGTCAAGCGATCATCGCCACGCGGCCGTTTCGCTCGCCGCACCACACGATCTCCGATGCCGGACTGGTCGGCGGCGGTACGGTGCCCAAGCCGGGAGAGGTGTCGCTCGCCCACAATGGCGTGTTGTTTCTCGACGAGCTACCCGAATTCAGGCGCAATGTCTTGGAAGTCATGCGCCAGCCGCTCGAAGATGGCAACATCACGGTCTCGCGCGCCATGGGCTCGATCAATTACCCTGCGAGCTTCATGTTAGTTGCCGCCATGAATCCTTGCCCGTGCGGCTTTCTGACCGATCCTCAGAAGGAATGCGTCTGCACACCGCTGCAAATCCAGCGCTACCGCTCCAAAGTCTCCGGCCCGCTGCTTGACCGCATCGACATCCAAGTCGAAGTGCCGACCTTGCGCTATCAGGAGCTTGCTACCAAAGACGCCGGCGAAAGCTCGGATGTCATCCGCCAGAGGGTCAATGCAGCACGAATGCTGCAACTCAAAAGATTCGAGAAAACCAAACTCCACTCGAACGCGCAGATGGGGACGCGGGAGATCAAGCGCTACTGTCCGGTAAAAGAAGATGCCGAGAAACTGTTGGAGACCGCGATTAACAAACTGGGATTGAGCGCCAGAGCCTACAGCCGTGTCTTGAAAGTTGGCCGCACCATCGCCGATCTCGCCGGCTCCGAAGACATCCACGCCTCGCACATCGCCGAAGCGATTCAGTATCGCAGCCTGGACCGCAGAATGTGATACCCATAGAGGGTCAACTGCGGGACATTGGAAGTGCAACACCCAACAGCTGAATGTCCCATCCGGCCTAAACAAACTTCCGATAGATCGCGTCTGTTTTGGCCGCCATGATGAAATCGTTCTTGTGTAAATTTTTGATCTTGTGA
>JAICHC010000869.1 GCA_025922795.1 Candidatus Binatia bacterium
CACCGCGGTTGCATGCGTGATTGGATCGAACGCGGCTCGGGCGGCAGCACACCAAGTTTGGAGTCATCTCGATCACACTTTGGCGCGGTGATCTATTGGTTGCCTGGAAAAGGCGTGCCTAGCAAAGGCTCACAGCGAATTAAGCACAACGGACCTAGCGTGCAACACGGTGTCCGTGGATCAATAACTCGCGTAACCCTCGAGATTTAAAACGCATGTTGTGCGAAGAGATTTCATCATCCATATTGGGTTAATCGTTTAGAGACTCTCCAGAATCGAGTTCTGCACTCCCGGCACC
This sequence comes from Candidatus Binatia bacterium, assembly GCA_025922795.1. The sequence continues at coordinate 299 of JAICHC010000869.1, forward strand.
GGAATGGCCGGACGGAAATAAGGCTCAAGCATTTCTCGATCAAATTCGCCCGATGGGAATTTCTCACGTTGGGGCTATCGCAGCGCGGACACCTAAGCAGCTTGCGACTGATGGTCATGATCTAGCGTAACGCTGAAAAGGCGATCACCTCAACGCTGAACCGGGAGGGCTCCGTTTGTCTCACGGTCAACACGACAGATACCATACGAGATTAGGATTAGCAGGTGAATTTATCAGCGACAAAGCGTCAGTCGAAGCGTACACTTGTCTTATGTTTGATACGGCTCCGCGACTGTCTGTCGCCCGGCTGGGACGTATTGGGGCGTTTGGTTTTTTAGAAGCATCTCAGCCGAGGCGTAGCGTCCTCTACTCACGGGCGAATGTAAAACTATCCTTGCGAGTAAAAATCCCCTTCAGGGTCTGTCATCGATGTACCTTAATCTTCGCCGCTTATCAATTTCGCCCCTGACTGGCCCATTCTTTGCTGGTTGCCGTCCCGCAAGTGTGTTGCTCATTTTGCGGGATGGCTACAGAACAGCGGCCTACCAACCGGGAGTCAAGGATAACTTCTGCTCTAGAACTACGACCGAAAACATGTTGCGATCCTCTTTCTGACCAGCCCTATACACAGAACACAGAATGTCAATGGTTCCTAGGGTCCAAAACAGCAGCAGGTCGGCGGCTCAAAAAGGATAGTCGCTGTGTGCTGCGTCACGCCTTGCCCGCGGAGACAAACTGTTTGGCGAGATAATTTCTGACAGAGCATAATCGCGTTAGTTGACGAATACCGTTAAAGACGCGATAGCAAACCCTGCGGGGGAATCGAAATCAGCTCCTGATAAGGTAAATAAAGCAGAGGAGGACGGATCATGACGAATCGTGTTTATGTGGGTAGCCTGCCCTACGCGACCACCGATGCCAGGTTGGCGGAGATTTTCTCCCAATACGGCACAGTGGAATCAGCCAGGATCATCACGGACAGGCTGACCGGCCGCTCGAAAGGTTTCGGCTTCGTCGAGATGAGCTCCGGCAACGAGGCGCAGGCCGCAATCGAAGCATTGAACGGCAGCCAGTTAGACGGGCGAAGCCTCACGGTGAATGAAGCCCGCCCGCAAGAACGGCGGCCGCAATTCGATGGCGCTCGACGAGGTGGCGGAGGCGGACGCGACAGCGGATGGCGGGGTGAGCGCAGACGCTGGTAACGCGGTATTCGAAAACGATTTCTTTACCAGCGTTGCAATCTAATAACTGATTTGGCTTTGTTTAGCGACCCGGTGGCGGTAAGACGGGCATCGGGCAGCAGTCTGGCCTGTTGATTTTTAGGAAGCGCTTGGCTGGACGCCGGGAGCGTCGGCCCGGTAAGGCTCTGCGCTGTCGGGTTCCAGCGCGTGTTCGAGCGCGTCATCCACGGTGTTCAGATACTCAAACTGGATTCCGGCGCACGCGGAGGGTGGAATTTCTTCCAGATCCCGTTGGTTCATCGCCGGCAATAAGACCGTTGAGATGCCGGCGCGCTTGGCGGCGAGCACCTTTTCCCTGATGCCGCCGACCGGCAACACGAGCCCGCGCAGGCTGATCTCGCCCGTCATTGCAGTGTCTTTGCGCACCCTCTGGCCGAGCAGCAGCGATACCAGCGCGACAAACATAGTGACCCCGGCGCTCGGTCCGTCTTTCGGGATCGCGCCGGCGGGAATGTGCACGTGGATATCCTGAGTTCGAAACA
>JAICHC010000870.1 GCA_025922795.1 Candidatus Binatia bacterium
CCCAGGTAATCAGGAGCGCGGTGATTTCCTTGCTACGCTTCCAAAGGTGCACCGGGATGGAATCGACGGCATAACCGGCCCGGCGGTTTTTGCGGTCTTTGAGACGGAAGAAGCCCGCCACCATGGGATGCTGCTTTTCGATCAAAGCGGCGTTTTTGTACCAGAAGAAAATCGACATCAAGTTCCAATAGTTCCTCGGGTGGTCCGTCCAGCGGGACAGATTGCGCACCATGTTTTCCTTACTGTAAAAAGTCCGCCAGGCATTCTCGTAGGCCTCGGTCCATTCCTCGGCTGTCATCAACGGGTGTTTGATGGTGGCATGAAACGAGTCGCGTTTGTTGAAATCCGGATCCATCCAATCGCCGCGCTTTTTCATCTCGCGGTGATCGTGCGAGCCGGGTAGAGGCGTCAGCATAAAAAAGGACGCTTGATCGGGCCCGACTTCGTCGATCAGAAATCGAACATCGGCGGCGACCTGTTCGGTGGAGTCCCACGGCAGGCCGATAATATATCCGGTGTGCACCAGGACGCCGGCGTCGTGCCACTCCTTGATGATGCTGCGGTATTCCTCGACTTTGTTCTGCTTCTTTCCTTCGGCTTCGAGATTTTGCGGGTTGACGCTTTCCATGCCGATAAAAACTTGGGTGCAGCCGGCGCGAGCGGCCAGCGAGACGAAGTCCTTCGGCTTTTTCGCCAAATCGACCTGCATCATGAACGAAACATCGAGACCTTCGTCGCGCAGCTTAATGATCTCTTCGAAAGTTTCGCGCCAAAGCTTCTTGCGCGCGAAGTTATCGTCGGTGAAAAAATAGAATGAAAGGCCGTGATCGAGATAATTTCGGCGCATCATGGCCGCGATGCTTTCCGGGCTGCGCTCGCGCATTTTGCGCCCCTGCACGTTGATGATCGTACAAAACGTGCACGCGAACGGGCAACCGCGCGAAGTATCGGCGGTGGCGAAGCTCGAATAGGCAAAATGCTTCATCGTCTTGGCGCTGGTGCGGGGCAACGGCGCGTCCTCGATGTCGACTAGATTTTGCAAGTCCTGGGCAAAGCTATAAAGCGGCTTTAGCTGTCCCTTGAGATAATCCTCGAGGATTCCTTGCCATTTTCCTTCGACCTCGCCCGAGACGATACAAATTCCCTCACGATAAAGCTCCTGGATGTCGGGCTCCTGGTCGCTCAGCATGTTGATCGTGCCGCTGGTGTGAAACCCGCCCATAATGACAACGATGCCGGCGCTCCGGAACGTCCTTGCCATGTCCATGGCGCGGGGAAACTGGTTGGTCTGGACGCCGACCAGGCAAACCAGAAGCTTGGTCCCCGGCTGTTTGCTCCAGCGAATGATTTTGGCGTGCGGAACTTTTTCGGCGGTCTCATCGAAAGTCGTCACTTCGATCGGCAGAGCGCCGAACACCTTACGGGCTTGAATATCCTCGGTGAGGCCGTGCAGAACGTTGAGCGTGTTACTCGGCAGCACGCCCTTCCAAAAACGAATCACGTAACCGTCGTCATCGTACTTGGAAGGCTTGATCAAGACGATATGAAATTTCTTGATATTCTTCAGCATCGGTCCCGCCCTTCCGATTTGTGAGTACTTGTAAGTTGGCGCGGCATTCTTTATAGATAGCCGAAGACAAGCGAAGCTTTCCGCAACTCTAACAACCGCCTCCTCGCATGTCAAGTTAGTTTCTCGATAAATACCGATTTCGTCAGCGGAATTTTCAGTTTTGATGATCCAGCTTTTTCATCTGTCGAAAACCTATCCGCCAAACCACCGTGCGCTGATCAATATTACGCTGGAAATCGCGCCGGGCGAGTTTGTCTTTGTCGCCGGAGCTAGCGGCGCGGGCAAATCGACCTTGCTCAAGTTGCTGTTTCGCGAAGAGGAGCCGAGTGAAGGACAGATTCTGATCGATGGCAGGAACGTCACGCGGCTTGGCAGTCGCGGCGTCGCCCAACTGCGCCGCAAGATCGGTTTGGTGTTTCAAGAATTCAAACTGCTGCCCGGAATTACGGCC
>JAICHC010000871.1 GCA_025922795.1 Candidatus Binatia bacterium
AGCGTTGACAGTGAACGATCGACCTTGTTATAGCCGTCTCAGTCCTGCAAAGGCAAACTAACTCATGGAGATCATCGATGCTGCCGGAAGCGGGCAAACGAACCGCTTGTTTTCTCGACCGACTTCCCGCACGAGAGTTTCGACGCCAGACATTGCCGCCGCCAGATCGACGAATTGCTCGCGCGAGACGTCGTCAATCAAGCAAACAAGGAAGCGATCCTGGCAACCAACGCCAAACGTTTTTACGGCATTGCTTAGAGACAGGCGAAACATTCTGGCCGAATCGTTTGCACGGCTTGAACGACTTGAAGAACCTAGCACTTCACGGGAGCCACCATGACCACCGACCTTAATGTCAAAGAATCAGCGTCTCAGGGAAGAGCGAAAGGCCCGTTGGTCTGGCTCGACATGGATCAAAAGGCGCTCGATGACGCCTATGATCAAAGCGTCTATGCGCCCAATCAACAGCTCGTCGCCAGGCGCCGCGCCTTGGCAAGCGAGGCGACGCTGCGCCGGCTCGGGCCGCCCGAGCGCGTCACCTATGGCAAGAGCGAGATCGAAAAACTCGACATCTATAAGACCACACGAGCCAATGCGCCGGTGAACGTCTACATCCACGGCGGTGCGTGGCGCAACGGTCAAGCCAGGGACTTTGCTTTTCCCGCCGAGGTGTTCCTCAATGCCGGGGCGCACTTTGTCGTGGTCGATTTCGTGCAGATCACCGAGACCAACGGCAGTTTACTGCCGATGATCCAGCAAGTGCGCAGCGCCGTCGCGTGGGTCTACAACAATGCGGCGAGCTTCGGCGGCGATCGCGAGCGCATCTACATCACCGGCCACTCATCCGGCGCCCATCTCGCCGGCTGCACTCTCGTCACGGACTGGGAAAAAGATTTCGGTCTGCCGGCCAACATCATCAAAGGTGGTCTGTTGGTGAGCGGCATGTACGATTTGAAACCGGTGCGGCTCTCCAAACGCAGCGAGTACGTGAAATTCACCGATGAGATCGAACAGACGCTCAGCTCGCAGCGCCACATCGGCAAGCTCAACGCGCCGATCATCGTCGCTTACGGCACCCTAGAGACGCCGGAGTTTCAAAGGCAGAGCCGCGAGTTTGCCGCGGCGGTGAAAGCAGCCGGCAAGCCGGTGGAGCTGATCGTCGGCGAGGGCTTCAATCACTTCGAGATGCAGGAAACTTTGGGCAATCCCTACGGCATCGCCGGGCGCGCCGCGCTCAAGCTGATGGGGCTTTCTGGAAGTTCACCCACGGAGGAATCATGAGCCGAATCCCGCGTGCCAAGCGCGACGAGCTATCGCCGGAGCATCAAAAAATCTGGGATCACATCCACGCAGTACGCAGCGGCGGAGGCGGCCCTTATTCGATGTTGCTGCACTCACCGGCGATGGCACAGCACTTCGCCGCAACCGAGGACTACTTCCGCAATCACTCCTTGCTGGCCGACGCCGACCGCGAGATCATCATCTTGACCGCAGCGCGCGAAGTCGACGCGCGCTATGCATGGTCACGCCATGAGATCCGTGCCCATAACGTTGGCATCCGACCCGAGGTCATCGAAGCCTTGCGCGAGAAAGCTCCCGCCGACCGATTTACCGGCAAAGAGCGGCTGCTCGTCGAATTCACGCGGACGTTGATGCATGAACATACTGTCCCCGAGGATTTATTTTCCCGCATAGAGAAAGAGTACGGCCACGCCAGATTGGTCGAAGCCGTCGGCCTCCTCGGCCATTACATCACCATCGGCACAGTCATCCGGATGTTCGATGTCAATCCGCCGGAAGGCAGCCAAACGTTTTAACCCTGCGGAACCTTCAGAGAGGCTGGCCGGCTGCGCGTCTTGCCTAAAAACCAGATTGCAGGCTGCTTAAAAGACTTAGAGACGAGGCGCGCGCAGTTCGACGAGCTGAGGCGTACGATCGAGTACGTCGAAGCGAGGCGAATTAGCGCAACGAAGCCTATGAGTCTTTTTCAGCAGCCTGCCTACTACTCTTCTTCGCCGAG
>JAICHC010000872.1 GCA_025922795.1 Candidatus Binatia bacterium
GATGACCGGAGCCGGAGCGATCATCAACACACTCAGAGTTCGACCAGGCCAGTCCGTTGCGGTTTTCGGCGCCGGCGGCATCGGTCTTTGCGCCGTCGCTGCCGCGGCGGTCGTCGACGCCCATCCGATCATTGCGGTTGATGTGACCGCCGACAAACTCGTCTTCGCCCGCCGCTTCGGTGCGACGCATGCGGTCAATGCAAAATCTTCCGATGCGGTGCAGTCGATCAGAGATCTCACCGGCGGCGGCGCCGATTTTGCGATCGACGCCGTCGGCCTGCCGCAGACCCAGGAGCAGATTCTTCGCGCCGTACGGCCCGGGTATGCAGGCAAGAATCGCGGCGGCACGGCGTTGCTCATCGGCATTACGCCGCCTGATGCAAAAGCGCTTCTCGATACGAGCCTGTTTATCGGCAATCGTTCCTTCACGCGCACGAGCGGCGGAGATTGCAAACCGGACCGCGACTTTCCCATTTTCGTTCGTTGGTACCGCGAAGGAAAGCTTAATTTAGACGAGTTGGTAACCGGTCGTTACACGTTGGACCAGATCAATACCGCGGTTGATGACTTAGAGCACGGACGAATTCTCGGTCGCGGCATCTTGACGTTCGATTAGCGAATTTTCACCGATAAGTTCGAAAAAACTTCGACATTGCCGACCGTGAGCAGTGTAAGTTAGCCAAAATCGAGCATTGCGACGAAGAATCTGATTTTGGCTGGTCGAACGGAGAAAAAGCAGATCCTTCGCTGGCGCTCAGGATGACAGGCTTGCGGTCTGCGGCGGTTGCGGATCGGGCCACTGAATCTTCGAGAGAGGCTTACTTGTCATGACTGCAAAACCACATACTGAAACAAACAAACGTCCTCTCGGCAGAGATACCATACGGTCGCGCTTGGTTCTCGAACTCGCATCGGAGTTGGTCGATCAGACCGGCTGGGCGCACCGTCAAGCGCGGGTGAGCTTGCGGCCCCAAGGTGCGGATAGCTGGGCTGTAACCCTTTTTGCGAGCGACGGCCCGGCGGCAATCGAACAGGTCGCGCGTGGAGAGGTTCAGGTGGCGATTAGCAACCCGGCCGGCTATCTGGCGCTGGCGGAGCGGGGCACCGGACCGTTCGCAGCGCCCGTGCCGCTCCGGGCGATCACCGTCATCCCGTCACCCGATCAGCTTGCGTTCGCCGTGACTGAGCGCACGGGTTTGAAATCACTGCACGACATTCGCGAGCGCCGCTATCCGGTGCGAGTTTCCATGCGCGGGCAGCGAGATCATGCCCTGCATCCGATCGTCAAGGAAGTCTTGGCCGCGGCCGGATTCTCGCTCGACGACATCGTTTCTTGGGGTGGCCAAGTTCGCTACGACGACGGTCTGCCGCCCAATCAAAACCGGCTCGGCGCCGTGGCGCGCGGTGAAGTTGATATGGTCATTGATGAAGCGGTGCGCGGCTGGGTGAATTCGGCAGCAGCCGACGGCATGCGCGTGCTACCAATCGAGGAATCCATGTTGACCGGCCTGGAGATGCTCGGCTTTCGCCGCGCCATTATTGCCAAGGCGCGCTACCCGAAGTTGGCCGATGATGTGCCGACCCTCGATTTCAGCGGCTTTGCCGTTTACACGCACGCCAATGTGCCCGAAAGTATTATCGCATCGATCTGCGCGGCATTAGAAGCCCGCAAGGATAAAATCGGCTGGCAGGAACCCGGACCGCTGCCGCTCGAACGCATGTGCCGCGATACCGCGGACGGTCCTTTGGTGATTCCTCTCCACCCGGCCGCCGAGAAATTCTGGCGCGAGCGCGGCTATCTGCCATAGACGAGGCCGCGCGTCACCACGAACGGCGCGAAGAGCCTAGTGCGGCAGAGCCGCAACCAAAGTCGACCTGAATTTTCACCACAAAGGTCGCGAAGAGCACGAAGGGTAAAAGTTAAAGTGTTCATTTGCGAATTCTTCGTACTACTATGTTTGAAAATTTTCTCCATCTGCGCAAATCACGCGGCCAAAGCTGTGAGTTTCTCGGTGCTTGC
>JAICHC010000873.1 GCA_025922795.1 Candidatus Binatia bacterium
CAATATTTGCTTTATCCATCCGGCGGCTTTCTTTTCGTCACCATCGTGCGGGATGTGGATGAAACCGTAGGGGATGTCTAACCCATTGCAGCGAATGTGATCCAGCATCACATACATCGAAAAATTGCAGACATAGTCGCCGGCGTTCGATGACTTTCGTGCCCGCCGTCCGAGTTTGACGGTTAAGGTCGTCCGTAAGCGCGCCGGTCCGTGCGGCGAAATGAGTTTCGGTGCATCCGCCGGGCGCGCACGGTGGCGATTTGCCGCTTGCGCTTCGACGTCGATGCCGCGGCGTGAGCTCTGCCCCAAGCCAATAACGATGTCCGGCTTGAGCCGCTCCAAGGCATCAACGAACTGCTTTCGATGAAAGCGCACCGGGAAGACAACCTTCTTCAATCCCGGTTGCGACGGGAGGGACCTGATGATCTTTGCTGTGATATTGTCGCGAAATTGCCGGTAGGAGCCAAAACCGTAAAGAAGAATGCGCCTCGGTTTGTGCATCAAAGCAGCGCCAGAGTCTCCTCGGCCATCAAAAAAACCGGCCGCTGCACCCGGCCGGTTTAATAAGCGACCGAGTGACTAATCTTTCGCTGCCGCGCGCATCGCCACCGCGCTGCTCTCCGGCGGACCGCCCGGGCTGACTTCCTGGTAGATCTTGCCGCCGGATTGCCTGAACTGTTCCGCCTTTTCCTGCATGCCGGCTTCGATCGCTGCTTGCTCTGTAACACCCACTTTGGCGGCGTAGTCGCGCACGTCCTGGGTAATTTTCATCGAGCAGAAGTGCGGCCCGCACATCGAGCAGAAGTGCGCTAATTTGGCGCCTTGGGCCGGCAAAGTCTCGTCGTGGAATTCGCGTGCGGTGTCCGGATCCAAGCTGAGATTAAACTGATCTTCCCAGCGGAACTCGAAGCGCGCCCGGCTCAACGCATTGTCGCGCATCTGCGCGCCGGGATGGCCTTTGGCCAGGTCGGCTGCATGCGCGGCAATTTTGTAGGCGATGACGCCGTCCTTCACGTCCTTTTTATCCGGCAAGCCAAGATGTTCCTTCGGTGTGACGTAGCAAAGCATGGCCGTCCCATACCAGCCGATCATCGCCGCGCCGATCGCGCTGGTGATGTGGTCGTATCCGGGCGCGATATCGGTGGTGAGTGGGCCGAGCGTGTAGAACGGCGCCTCATGGCAGAGTTCCAGTTGTTTGGTCATGTTTTCATGAATGAGTTGCATCGGTACATGACCGGGTCCCTCGATCATCACTTGGACGTCATGTTGCCACGCGATCTTGGTTAGCTCGCCCAAAGTTTCCAGCTCGCCGAACTGCGCTTCGTCATTGGCATCGGCGATCGATCCCGGCCGCAAGCCGTCTCCCAATGAGAAAGACACGTCGTAGGCCTTCATGATCTCGCAAATGTCTTCGAAATGAGTATAGAGGAAATTCTCTTTGTGATGGGCTAAGCACCATTTGGCCAGGATCGAACCGCCGCGTGAAACGATACCGGTCACGCGGTTTGCCGTGAGCGGCACGTAGCGCAGCAACACGCCGGCGTGGATCGTGAAATAGGAAACCCCCTGCTCCGCCTGTTCGATCAAAGTGTCGCTGAAAATTTCCCAGGTGAGGTCTTCCGCTTTGCCGTCGACCTTTTCCAGAGCCTGATAGATCGGCACCGTACCGATCGGCACGGGCGAGTTGCGCAAGATCCATTCGCGCGTCTCATGAATATTATCCCCGGTGGACAGATCCATAACCGTATCAGCGCCCCAGCGCGTCGCCCAGATCATTTTCTCGACTTCCTCTTCGATCGACGAGGCGACCGCCGAGTTGCCGATGTTGGCGTTGATCTTCACCAGTGAGTTGCGGCCGATCATCATCGGCTCGAGCTCGAGATGTTTCTTGTTGGCCGGGATGATCGCCCGGCCGCGCGCCACTTCGGCCATGACGAATTCCGCCGGCAACGATTCGCGCACGGCGATGAACTCCATCTCGGGAGTGATCTCGCCCCGGCGCGCGTAATACAACTGG
>JAICHC010000874.1 GCA_025922795.1 Candidatus Binatia bacterium
CGCGCCGCGAGGTAGATAATCGCAACCAGCATGAGCAAGCTACCAGCCATCGTGTAAATAACGAATTTGAGCGCGGCGTAGATGCGCCGCGTGCCGCCCCAGACACCGATGAGAAAGTACATCGGCACCAGCATGACTTCCCAAAAGACATAAAAAAGAAAAAGATCGAGCGCTACAAAGGCCCCGAGCATGCCGGTTTCCAAAAGCAGCATGAAAATCAGGTATTCCTTGACTCGGTCCTTGACCGACCACGACGCCAGGATCGCGATCGGCATGAGCAAGGTGGTAAGCAAAACCAAGAACAGACTGATGCCGTCGATGCCGACGCTGTACTCGATGCCGAAAGCCGGCATCCACGGGACGCGCTCGAGCAGTTGCATCTCGCCGCTGTTGGCGTCGAAGCGATTAAAGATATTGAGCGACCAGAGAAAGTTGACGCCGCTGGCCAGGAGAGCTAAGGAAAATAGCGTTTCCATTCGACGCCGGGGAATGAACACCAGCAACCCCGCACCGATTACCGGGATGGCGAGCAACACGCTCAGATCTCCGATCGCGAGTGCGGACATTTTTACAATTCGCCGATGTAGTAGGCCAAGAGCGCCAGTGTGCCAAGCAGGAAACCGGCCAGATAATGCTGCACGTTGCCGGTCTGCAAACCGCGCCATACCCAGCTAAAGCCACGCACCGAAGCGGCGATGCCATTGACGGCGCCATCAATCACCGATGGGTCCACGAACCGAGCGAAAAACCGCGCGCAAGCGGTAAACGGGCGAACGATAAACACGTCATAAAGCTCGTCAACGTAGTATTTGTTGAGCGAGAGACGATAGAGCAGGCTCGCCGGCTCTCGACCGATACCGGCCCCGGCTCGGGCGTACTTCACATAGGCGCAGTAAATTCCCACAGCCACGACCGCGAGGGTCAGCAGAGTCACCACGATTTCGGTGATGACGGAGCCGTGATGCTCCTCTACGGCGAAAACCGACTGGAGAAATTGATTCCACCGGCTGCCCCAGAGATACTCCGGCGCGCCCAGCCAGCCGGCGAAGATCGAACCGGCGGCGAGAATAATCAACGGCAAGGTCATCACAGCCGGCGATTCGTGCGGATGTGATTTTGCGTGCTGCTGGGCGCAACGCTCGCCGTGAAAGACCATCAAGAGCTGGCGAAACATGTAGAACGCGGTCAGGCCAGCGGTAATCAAGCCGATGCCCCAGAGCGCCAGCTCACCGTGATCAAAGGCCTGCCACAAGATCAAATCTTTGGAAAAAAAACCCGCCGTAAACGGGAGGCCGGCGATCGCCAACGTCGCCAACAGGTAAGTCCAATAGGTCGTCGGCATGTCGGCCTTGAGCCCACCCATGCGACGCATGTCCTGTTCGCCGTCCAGGGCATGAATCACGCTGCCAGCGCCGAGAAACAAACAGGCCTTAAAGAATGCATGGGTAAAAACATGAAAGATCGCCGCGCTAAAAGCACCGATGCCGATGGCGAGAAACATGTAACCGAGCTGGCTCACCGTCGAATACGCCAAAACTTTCTTGATATCGTTTTGCGTCAGCGCGATCGTAGCGGCGAAAAACGCCGTCGCCGCGCCGACCCAGGCGATCGTGGACATTGTGGTCGGCGCCAGCGCAAACAGATAATGCAGCCGTGCCGTCATGTAGACACCAGCGGTGACCATGGTGGCGGCGTGGATCAAAGCGCTCACCGGTGTCGGCCCTGCCATCGCGTCGGGCAGCCAAACGAAAAGGGGAAGCTGCGCCGATTTGCCGGTGGCGCCGACGAAGAGCAAAAGCGTAATCAGGCCGATTGCCGCCGGGCTAAGCAGCCGCACATGGCTTTGCAACTCGGAAAAATCGAGGGTCCAGACCCCCTGCCTGCCCAATTCGGTGACCAATAACAACATCCCCAGAAGAAAACCGAAATCGCCGACGCGGTTGACGATAAAGGCCTTGTTGCCGGCAATCGTATTTGCGTGATCGTGGTACCAGAAGCCGATCAAAA
>JAICHC010000875.1 GCA_025922795.1 Candidatus Binatia bacterium
ACACAATACTAATTCCAACTATTCAAAGCGAGCCGCAGCTTGCCAGGGGCACCCGGTTGAGAAGGCGATGTTCTTGCTCGGCCGAAGTGATTGGGAGTAGATTGTCAGCTAAACCGATTTTCAAATAGGGGAGACGCCATGGCGATTCGATTTCGAGCGGACAATATCGGCAGTTTGCTGCGACCGGCGGAGTTGCTGCAGGCGCGGGCGGCGCTGCGCGAAGGGCGGATTGATTCGGAGCAGGTGCGCCAGGTCGAAGACCGCGCGATTTTAACGGCGCTCGAGATGCAGAAGGCCGCGGGCGTTCAGATTTTCACCGATGGCGAATATCGCCGCGATATTTTTACCGCCGATCTCACCAAAGCAATGGACGGTCTGGTGCCGGGAAAGCCGGTGATAAAATTCACCTGGCGAGGTCAAGGGAAAGAGCTGGCGGAGGAATCGAAGGAAGGGAATCTGCAATTCATCGTCGGCGGCAAGCTGCGCCGGAAGGGCCGCTTCACGCCGAACGAGGCGCCGTTTTTGAAACAGCACGCGCCGGGCCCTTTCAAAATCTGTACGCCGGCGGCGATGCAGCATGCGATCATGCGCTACCGGCCCGGTGTCACGGACAAGTTCTATCCGACCGTGCACGAAATGCTCCAGGACGTGGCTGCGATCATGCGCGAGGAAGTGCAGGCGCTGATCGACGAAGGCGCATCTTACGTGCAGCTCGACGCGCCGTCTTATTCCAATTTTTTCGATCCGAGCCGGAGCGAAGTGCTCAGAGAAGCCGGCATCGATTTAGACGAAGCGCTGGACGCGGCGATCGCGGCGGACAACGCGATGATTGAAAACCTCAAACGGGCTGAAGATGTCGTTATCGGCATCCATTTCTGCCGCGGCAACAAGCGCAGTGCCTGGGGCGCTGAGGGAAGCTATGAGCCGATCGCCGAAAAGGCCTTCAGTTCGCTCAAGATGGATCGTTTTCTACTGGAGTTCGACAGCGAGCGCGCCGGCGGTTTCGAACCGCTGCGGTTTGTGCCCCAAGGCAAGACGGTAGTGCTCGGTTTGATCACCACCAAGACGCCGCAGCTTGAAGACGAAGATGAGCTGTTGCGGAAAATCGACCAGGCCGGCAAATTCATCGCGCCGGAAGATCTTGCCATCAGCACCCAATGCGGCTTCGCTTCGGCCGCTTCAGGCAATCTCATTTCGTGGGACGACATGCAGCGCAAACTGGCGTTGGTCGCCAAGGTTGCGAGCAAAGTGTGGGGATAGATTTTTCGTTCAAAGGTTCAAACGTTCAAGGTTCAAACGGGTGCGAAACGTTCAAGTCGGTCACGGCGAGAAACCCTGGACAACCTGGCTTGTCCGGTTTAGAAAACATATCAATGGGCGTTACTGCTTAAGATTTACTTACGCAAATCAGGAGGAAATTAGATGATCCAGGTGGTTGGCAAACCGACGCCGCGTGTCGAGGGTGAGTTGAAAGTGACGGGAAAGGCGCTTTACAGCGCCGATTTCAATTTGCCCGGCACACTATGGGGCCGGTGTTTGCGTAGTCCGATCCCGTATGGGCGGATTCGCCGCATCGATACGAACAAAGCGTGGCAGGTGCCCGGTGTGAAAGCGGTGATCACCGGAGAGGACGTGCCGGGATTGAGGATCGGACGCTGTATTTACGACACGCCGGTCTTGGCCGATGGCGTGGTTCGCTTTATCGGCGAAAAAGTGGCCGCGGTGGCGGCCGAGACGCGATTGGCGGCGGAGCAGGCACTGGAAATGATCGAGGTGGAGTATGAAGAGATCGACCCGCTGCTCGATCCCGTCGAGGCGGCAAAGCCAGAAGCGCCGGTCCTGCATCCGGATTTACTTAGTTATAAAGGACTGCCGGTTCCGGTAGAAAAGGTCAGCAACATTTTCGCCTATCTCAAATGGGGTAAAGGCAATCTCGAAGAAGGGTTCAGGCAGGCCGATCTCGTTGTCGAGAATACTTTCACGACGCAGGTGACCCACCAGT
>JAICHC010000876.1 GCA_025922795.1 Candidatus Binatia bacterium
AACCAGATCCGTAAGAACCAATTGCGCGAAAACCACGCGAACGAGGACGAGGTGCTGATCCACTGGTGATCGAATTCGAAGTTGGCTTTGAATTTGCGGATCTGTAGCGTCTTGCCGAATTTTCTCCGGAAGATCGCCTTAACGCTCACGGCGTTTCGGGTTTCGACAAACACGGTGATGGTTTCGACCGGCAGAAGCGCTCGGATGCGGGCGATCTTTTGCGCGAGGCCGTCTTCGTTTCTGGCACTGACTTCGATGATGTTGCTCAACAGCTCCGGGTCTTGCAGTGACTGGGCGACGATGTCTCGGCGCAACTTGATTTCGTGTCCCTGATCGAGGTCATAGCCCGTCAAGACAAAGTAAGTCTTGTGCTTCGAGGTTTGCATCGACTTCTGCCACCAGTCCAAAGCCCGGTCCAAGCCCGTGCGCGATGCCTGGGAGAGCCGTTGCGGATCCAAGACGCCGTAGGGCATTGCGACGATGACGATGGAAATGGCGAAGTACTCCTTTGCGCGAACGCGAGCGATCAGGGCTGGTAGATCATCACATCGACCGGCTTGCCGCTCCGACCGCTAAGACCGGACCTGCGCCAAGCGTGACGAGTAAATTCATTTTTGGCGCGAAGGTCCATGTAGTTGTCTTCAGCGGGGCGGACCTGGGTGTGTTCCATTTTGCCGGTTATGCCGTCGATCGTCCTGTACCGGTTTAAACTGGAACGGCTCGGCATGCCTTACGGAATGATGCCGTAGGATTCCACTCTCTTTGTTTTCATTGCAGTCATCCCTCCTTCAGAAAAGACACCAGCTTATTCGCAAATCCTTAGGTGCGCGGCGCATCCACTCCCATCCTTCGGCTGAGCGCATTGGCCGAATGGCCTGTGCAAGCTCTTCAGCCCGTCAATACGTTCGAGCGAGTGCATTGTCCGGCTAGCGGCTTTTGTAAAGCGAATCGATAAAACCGCTTTTTGCGAGCTCGCGAATGAATCTCGATTCGGCAAAGCGTTGCGGCGCCACGCCGGCGGGCAAGGGCCGGCTGGCCGAAATCTCTTCGAGGATGGTTTGGATGGCAGCAGGCGTCGCTTCAGGCACGCGCTTGAAATACTTGGTCGCGTAAATCTCGTAGATTTTTTCAGTAGCCGGTGAGCTCTTTTGCTTCGTGTATTTTTCCAAGACGGCGAGCGCAGCTGCCTTGTCGGTCTTGAAACGGTGAATTCCTTCAACGTAGGCTTTCGTGAAGCGCATGACGAGATCGGGTTGGTTTTTTAGAAGTGACTGGCGCGCCGCGAATGGACCGAATGGATAGACCAGTCCCGAGGCGGCAACGTCGGCGAGCCGGATATAACCCGAGGTTTCTGCATTGAGCGTTTCGGGCCCCGTAGAAAGAACCCCGCTCTGCACCGATCCGCCTTTCAAGGCGGCAAACACCTGCGGTCCCGAGCCGGTTTGAAAGATCGCGACTTCCTTATCGGGCTGCAGATTCCATTTTTTCAGCAAATAGCGCGCGACGAAATCGGTGGTGGCGCCGATGCGGCTAACGCCGAGTTTAGTGCCCCTGAGCTGGCTCGGCTCTTTGATGCTCGGAATCGACCAAAGTTCAAACGGCAGCGAATCAATGCTGGCCCCGAGCAAGACGACATCCGAACCTTGCAAATTTGCCGCTACGGTCGCACCGCCCGCGGTGAATGCGATCGACACATCCCCGGCAATCAACGCTTGTAGCGAAGGCGGGCCGCCGGCGATGTAGATAAACTCGGGATCGATTTGATACTTCTTGAACAAGCCGGCCTCTTGGGTCAGCCAGAGCGGACCGTAAACCACGGCGATCGAAGTGTACGCGATGCGAAGCGTTTCGGCTCTGACCGGCGTTGCCGAGAAAAAGATCAGAAAAACGAGCGCGGCGACAGCAAAGCGGCGCCCGCTACAAGCCCCCAATGAAACGTTTTTCATAGGCGTTTTCCCGTGAAGCAATCTGTAAGTTAGATTGTTTAGCCTGTCAAG
>JAICHC010000877.1 GCA_025922795.1 Candidatus Binatia bacterium
CACTCCAGCTTTCAGCCAGGCTCTGCGCTCTTATTGAGAGGCTGCAATCATAGAATCGAAGTGTCACCGATCCAGGAGGTTCGACCAAATCTATGGAAATGAATGGTGGAAAACGAACAGCGTGCATGCTCTGCGGCTGCGCGGCGGTCGAAGAGTTTTTGGATCTCGGCGCAACGGCCCTGGCGAATCAATTTTTGGCAGCCGGTGAAATTAACGGCAAGGAACCCAAGTATCCTTTGCGGGTCGGCTTCTGTCGCAGCTGCGGCCACGTGCAGTTGACTCAATCGGTCCCCCCGCAAGCAATGTTTGAGACTTATCTCTATATCTCGTCCGCTTCCGATACACTGAAACACCATCTGTGGGATCTCGGCGACCAACTGGTGCGGCGCTACGATCTCGGAACTCCGGATCTGGTGATCGACATCGGCTGTAACGACGGCACCCTGCTACGCGGATTTCAACGCCACGGCGTGCGCCCTCTGGGAGTGGATCCGGCGCAAAATCTCTCTGCTTTTACTGACGGCAGCGGTATTGAGCGTTATACCGAGCTTTTTAGCGCGACCAGCGCGAAGGAAATCGTCGCGCATTGGGGTCAGGCATCGCTGGTCAGCGCGACCAATACTTTTCCGCACATCCAAAACCCCGCGGACTTCGTCGCCGGCATTAAAACCGTGCTCAAGCCCGGCGGCGCCTTTGTTATTGAGATGCATTACTTACTCGACATGATTGAACAGGTGGCATTCGATACCATTTATCACGAGCATGTTTCCTATTGGGCCCTTGGCCCGATGAAGCGATTTTTTGAAGAGCACGGCATGATGGTCGTGGATGCCGAGCGGGTGCCGCTGCATCATGGTCAACTCCAGGTCCACTTGCAACGCGCGGGCGAAGGAACGGTGCAGCCTGGAGTGGATGAAATACTTGCCGCCGAACGAGCTGCCGGGCTGGATCATTTTTCCACCTATCGAAAGTTCGCCGAACAGGCGAAAAAGATCAAGCGCGATCTGCACCAGACACTCAATGATCTTGCGCACAAGGGCGAGCGCGTGGCCGGTTACGGAGCGCCGGCCAAGGGCAACACACTGCTCAGTTTTCTAGATATCGGCCCGAAACTACTGCCTTACATCGTCGACCGCAGCCCGCTCAAACAGGGGCTTTTCACTCCCGGAACTCACATCCCGGTGGTGGCGCCGGAGCGGTTGCTCGCAGATCAGCCGGATTATGTCTTGCTGCTCGCCTGGAATTTCGTCGATGAAATCGTCGAGCAGCAAGCAGAGTACCGAAAGCGCGGCGGTAAATTTATGGTGCCGGTTCCCGAAGTTCGTATTTTGGAACCGTAGTTGAAAAGTTTCTAGTTTCCGAGAACGACAAACCAGAAGCCAGAAACATGTTGAACTACCAAGATCGGGAAAGTTCGATTGCTGCCGGCGCGCAGCCGCCGGCGGTAGGCCAAGAGCTTTATGATTTGATGGCCGAGCTGTATCCGATCTGCCGGAGCTTGACCGGCGCTGGCCAGCGGCGGACTCTGGACATCCTGCGCCGTCGTATCGATCTTACCGTACATGAAGTGCCGAGCGGCACGGCGGTATTCGATTGGACGGTGCCCAAAGAATGGAATATCCGCGCCGCGTACATTAAGGATGTGCGCGGCCGGACGATCATCGATTTCGCGGATTCCAACTTGCACGTGGTCGGTTACAGTGTGCCGGTGCGTCGGCGCATGTCATTCGCAGTTCTCAAACCGCATCTGTTTAGCTTGCCCGATCATCCGGATTGGATTCCCTACCGCACGTCTTACTATCGCGAGGACTGGGGCTTTTGTTTGAGCCATCGCCAACTGCTCGAGATGAAGGACGGCGAATACGAAGTGTGCATCGATTCGACTCTGGAAAACGGCACCATGAGCTATGGTGAATGCTTCTTGCCGGGAGAGCGCGCTGAGGAAATCCTGATCTCCTGTCATATCTGTCATCCCTCGCTCGCCAACGACAA
>JAICHC010000878.1 GCA_025922795.1 Candidatus Binatia bacterium
ACGGCCGCGATGGATCTCCCCGACGTGACCCGCTACGCGGCGCCGGCGGCGGCTCAGGCGAACCCCGAAGCGCTAGGTCGAGCGGCGGAGATGCTGCTCAACGCCCAAACCCCGTTGATTGTAGCGGACCAACTCGGGCGCAACCCCAAGGCAGTGCCGTCCTTGATCGAGCTCGCCGAGCTGCTGGCGATACCCGTCGTCGATAAGGGTGCGCGCTTCAATTTCCCTTCGGTTCATCCACTCGATGCCACCGACGGGGCGCGCGAAATCCTGCAAAAAGCCGACGTCATCTTGGCGCTCGACGTGGGCGATCTGTTCGGTTCGCTGACCACGGTGAGCAAACAAACGCGTTTTTCGGAATACATCACCTCGAGCGCGGTGAGAATCATCAGTATTTCGATGAACGATATGCTGGTTCACTCCTGGGCCAACGATTACCAGGCGCTGCAAGCGGTCGACGTGCCGATCACCGCCGACACCTCGGTCGCGGTGCCGGAGTTGACTCGACTGTGCCGCGAATTGCTCGGCAACGACGGCAAGAAAAAATCAGCCATCGAAGCACGCCAGAAAGAGCTGGCCGATAAACATAACAGCCGGCGCGCAAAGTGGCGCGCCGATGCAGAGGCCAAAGGGTCGCAGAAGGATATTTCCACGGCTTGGTTGGCCCTGGAAGTGGGCGAAGCGATCAAGCGCGAGCCTTGGGTGCTGGTGAACGGCACGTCAAACGGATGGACGCGGCGTTTGTGGGATTTCACCAAGCCGAATCATTCGCTCGGCGGCAGCGGCGGCGCCGGATTGGGCTACGGCCCGGGTGCATCGATCGGCGCGGCGCTGGCGCTCAAAGACAGCGGCAATATTCCGGTGGCGATTCAGTCCGACGGCGATATGTTGATGACGTCGAGCGCGCTCTGGACCGCGGCCAAGCACCGCATCCCGCTGCTCATGGTCATGCACAACAACCAGTCTTATTACAATTCCGAGGAGCACGGCATCGAAGTCGCCAAGTTCCGCAAACGCCCGGTGGAGAACGCCGGTATCGGCACCCACGTCGATGATCCGGAGATCGACTTTGCTATTATGGCACGTTCCTTCGGCGTCAGCGGCGAGGGGCCGGTGCGTCGTCCTGCCGACCTGCGGCCGGCAATCGAGCGGGGGCTCAAGTACGTCAAGGAAAAGCAGTTGCCGTATCTTGTCGATGTTATCGCCGAACCGCGCTAGCTCGCGTAAAATTGGCTCACGATCCCTATCGCGAATTTCGTCAGGCCGTCGATCGAGTCGAGGATCAAATCGACCTCGGTCGCGCGGCTCTGACGATCGCGCTCACCGATTATCCCAATCTGGACATTGCGGCATATCTTGCCCGCATTGACCGGCTGGCGCTGGAAGTCACCCAGCGCTGCCCCAGCGGCGATGTTTATCAATCACTAGCCGCGCTCAATGACATCTTGTTCAAGCACCATGGCTTTCGCGGCAACGAGGAGGACTACTACGATCCCAAGAACAGCTTTCTCAACGAAGTGCTCGAGCGCAAACAGGGCATCCCGATCACGCTGTCGGTCCTCTACATGGAAGTCGCGCAGCGGGTCGGTATCGCGCTCGACGGTGTCGGCTTTCCGGGCCACTTCCTCGTCAAGCATGCGCGGGAGGGCGCCGAGCTTCTAATCGATCCTTTCCACCAGGGCGAAATCAAGTCGCGGGAAGATCTGCGCGGCATGCTGGAGCGACGCTACGGCGGCAGCGTCGCGCTGCGCAGCGACTTCCTCAAAGCCACGAGCAAAAAAGACATCCTCAAACGGATGCTCGACAATTTGAAAGCAATCTATTTGAAGCGCAACGATCTGGTGAGACTCCTAACCGTGCTCGACCGAGTGATTACCCTCGAACCCAGCGCCGCGGAGGAGATTCGCGATCGCGGCATGGTCTATTCGAGGCTGGAGCTGTTTCAGCAGGCGCGGGCGGATTTTGAAGCTTATTTGTGC
>JAICHC010000879.1 GCA_025922795.1 Candidatus Binatia bacterium
GAGAAAGCGGTACGGGGAAAGAGCTGTTCGCGCGGTTCATTCACAACCGTAGCGACCGAGCGAATCGACCATTCATCGCGATCAATTCCGTCGGTCTCTCGAAAGAACTATTGGAAAGCGAGCTGTTCGGACACGAGCAGGGCGCGTTCACGGGCGCGCACAGAACGAACAAAGGCAAGATCGAGCTGGCCAACGGCGGCACGATCTTCTTCGACGAGATCGGCGACATCTCGCGCGAGATGCAGGCAAAGCTTCTGCGGTTCCTGCAAGAGCGCGAGTTTGAAAGAGTCGGCGGCGTCACGCCGATTTCGGTGGACGTTCGAGTCATCGCCGCGACCAATCGAGATCTGCACGCGGCGGTCAAGAACAGGTCTTTTCGCGAGGATCTCTACCACCGGCTCAACGTTGTGGCGATCACTCCGCCGCCGCTCAGGGAGCGGAAAACAGATATCCCGACCCTGGCGGATTTTTTTCTCCGGAAATTTTCTCGCGCAGGCCGGCGGAATGTTACTGGGATCAGCGATGAAGCTCAGAGAAGGATGACCGCTTATGAATGGCCAGGCAATGTCCGTGAGTTGGCCAACGCCATCGAGCATGCCGTGGTACTCGGCACCGGGTCGGTGATCGAGGCGTGCGATCTGCCGTCTCGATTCGCAGTAGAGTCGTCATCCCCGAACTCGGAAAATGTGTCTTATCGTGAAGGTATCAATGCCGCGCGTAAAGAATTAGTGGTCAAAGCACTGCGCAAGACCGACGGTAACCGTGCTGCCGCGGCCCGGTTGCTCGGGCTCGAAACCAAATACTTCCTGCGGCTGATGAAATCGCTGCAGATCGAATCAAGCGATTAGCAAATCGCCGCGGCTCAATTCCGCGCAGTTTGCTTCGCAATGGTGAATTCTTACTGCGTGATTCCCGCATGCCTTAGCGGGAATCCAGGCGGCTTCGGAACTAAACCCCCGATCGAAACATCCGGGGGTGACGGCTTGGCTCTGAGCTGCTGTCATGGGCCAGCTCTGATATGTCGCGATTGCGCCCGGTATTCATTTGCACCCGCAAATCCATGCTCGTTGCTCCTCCGCCTTTATCAAACAAATTTCGAAGCAGACCCACGTTGGCCAGGATGGCCTTCTTAGCGATTTGACGAACGCAGCTTAAGGGAGTAAGTTATGTAGTGACATTACTACAATATGTGAGGTTCTGCATGCGTATGGGATTAAGGGAGGCTAACCAGCGGTTCTCTAAGGCGATTAAGGCCGTCAAGGCAGGGAAAGAGGTAGTGTTGACGGAGCGGGGAAAGCCCATCGCTGTGATCAAGCCGCTGGAGTTGGAAGAGACCCTTGAAGCAAAGATTCGGCGATTGGAGACGGAAGGTTTGCTGCGGCCCGCTTTGAAACGCGGGCCTATGCCGACGCCGAGCTGGAAGCCGATTCGCATTAGAGGCAAGTCGATGTCGCAGACGATCAGTGAGGAGCGCGACGAGCGGTGAGTTTCGCCTATTTCGACACGAGCGCTTTGGTGAAGCGATATGTCAGGGAGCGAGGCTCCGCCCAGGTGGGCTCGTTGCTGCGCCGATACGACTGTTTGTCATCGGCAATTACTCCGGTCGAAGTCTTGTCCACCTTAGGCAGAAAAAAACGCAGCGGTGACTTATCCGAACAAGAGTTCTCGACGCTCATGAGCAGGATTCAGAGCGAACGAATACGCTGGGAGTTGGTCGAGGTTACCGGCCAAGTCTTAAGTTGGGCCGAAGAGGTCATTCACGGACCCTTGCCGTTGAGAACGTTGGACGCGCTTCATGTCGCTTCATCGATGGTGTTTCAGGCGGTTTCTTCGATTGAAATGCCATTCGTCACGGGGAATGGGCGTCAACGAGATGCGGCGACTCATCTGGGCCTGGACGTTGTCTGGGTGGGCTAAAAAAGAAAAAAGCATCACAGGGAAATCGGTTTGTCATCAGCGGCGCTTCGCGCGGGA
>JAICHC010000880.1 GCA_025922795.1 Candidatus Binatia bacterium
AATCTCGAGCGCGTCGAGAAACGCGATCGCGTCGTCGGCCATCTCGGGAATCGAATAGCCGGATTCCGGACGATCTGACTCGCCGAAGCCGCGCTGGTCGATCGCCAGCGCTCGCAAGTCGTCGGGCAACAGCATGAGGACGCGGCGGAATGAGAACCACGAATCGGGCCACCCGTGCAAGAAGAGGGCGGCGCGACCGTCAGGCTTGCCGAAGTCGACGTAGTGCAGGCGGGTACCCGTAGCGACTCGGACCTTTGCGGATCGATAGGACACGAATGTACTCATGGCGCACCTAGGGATCCGACACCGTTCTTGAATCGATGGCGGAACAGCCAGAGCAGCAGCGCGATGATCGAGCCACCCGGAAGCAGCACCTCTATCAATAGGTACGGGCCGGCTTTGCGTGCGATCTGGCTCAGTGCGTTCGTCATGCCGTTCACTTGTGTCTTACGGTGCGCCGGGGATCGGCGTCCTGGTGAACGGCATGCTATTGGCGCAGCGTATTTCCGGGATTTCAGATCAGGACGGATTTGTTGCCGATTTGTTTCGCGTTCAGCTTGACGTCAAAAGATCGGCGGCCCACGTTGCCGACGGCGATTAGAGGCGCGAAATCGGTGAATTTCACACATTCGCGCACAGCAAGACGTTACAGCCTGCGCTTTCTACCCACTCCATACTGCTCCCAACGAACCTTTAAGGGGCAGCAAATGTTGGACATGATCTTCACCATCGGACCGGCGATCTCGGCAGGATTGTTTGTTTGCGCCGCGTTCATCGCCATTGACTGCGCGCTCTTCCCCGAGCACACGCCCGCGAGTATCGAAGAACTGCCGGTGATGGGATACGACTGGTAAGCCGAAGGCCTAGGCTATAGGCGATGAAAATCCATGCGGCCTAGTCCACGTCGCAAGAAGCCCGGTCCACATGTCCGTTCCTTGACTGGATCGGCTGGGCGGTTTGCTGCGGCTGATTAAGCGATTCTTCTGTAGTCGATCAGAACCCTGATGCGCCCTCGCAGATTCGCACACCTCCTGGACGTCGCGGCATTAGAAGGTTCGAAGTACCAAAGGATCTCGCCTAAGTAACACTAACTCGCCGAGCAACCGGGACGTTACCCCGCTGTGAGCGCTCGTCCTTTAAGTACCCTTACTCGATGACCTTGGTCGCGCGCGACAGCACCGAATAGGGAATTTTGATGCTGAGCGCTGTTGCCGTCCTTAGGTTGATGAGGATGCCCGAAATCGTCTTGGCGACGTGCTCGCGGATGGCGGGGTCTCGACGATCATTACCCGCATCGAGCCATCATAGGCGCGGAACTCCCGGACGCCACCCCATGGCCATGGGATCCCTAGTCCTGGGGATGTTCAGCGGCTAAGCCGGACGACATGATTGCGCGAGCGTGAAAGAACGCTGAGCGCTTAATCAATGGGGGGTGGCAAGTATGCGCCTGTTCCGATCCTGTAGTTTTTGGACAGCAACCGTTGCCTGGCTACTCGTCGCTGGCTGCGGCACCGTGGAGCACAAGATTGAACTCGATCAACAGTACTCCGTAAAACCAGGCACAAAGGTCGTGCTAGGCGCCGTGAAGAATCAGACGGGGCAGAGCTTTGACATTGACGTTGAGAAGATGCTGGGAGACGCCTTTAGCCAAGCGCTCAAAGACAAGAATCTCGAGTGGACCGGGGGCGAGATGCCAAAACTGATCCTCACCGCTGACATCGTCCAATATGACAAAGGAGACGCTTTCAAGCGGTGGCTCGTGCCCGGCTGGGGCGCGACCGTTCTAGTAGTAAGGGGGGCGCTCTACGAGTCGGATAACCGCAAAGTCGGGTCGGTCGACGCCAAGCGCACAGTGGATGCAGGCGGCGGCTATACCGTAGGCGCATGGCAAACGATCTTCCGAAATGTTGCCGATGACGTCATTGTGAAGCTCGCGGAGCAGGTGAAAGGATCCAAGTGACGCT
>JAICHC010000881.1 GCA_025922795.1 Candidatus Binatia bacterium
GAGAAAAAGCGTCGGAATCGCGACCAGCAGCATGAGAAACGAACCGGCAATAAGAAATCCTGCCGAGCGTAGGATGCGCCTGGTAGTGGACATACTTAATCCTCCCGCTTGCAGATCACGGTCTGCATTGCAAAGTTGAGGTGCTTTTCGAAAGCGAGGATCGGCGCAAATAAAATCTGTCCGACAAAGTACGGGTAGATGGCTTGTGAAAGATTCAGACCCTTACCCTTCAGCAGCTTGAAGGCTGCCCCGGCGAAGAAGTAGAAAAATGCTGGAAACGCACCGTAGGGTAAATAGTCGACGATCTTCAGCCCGGCCTTTTGGACCATGCGCAAAAGCATCTCGCGGTCGTAAAGCACTGTATGCTGCGGCGCCTGCAGACCGGGCCACCGGTTGCCGTAGAGCCGGAAGGTGAGCGAGTCCAGCCGGGGAACCTCAATCACGAGATGGCCGGACGGCTTCAGCAGGTCGCGTGCTGTTTGCAATGTGCGTAGTGGATCGTAATCGTGTTCGAGAAAATGCCACATGGTAATCGCGTCGAATCGTCCACGCCCGAGCGGCTGTTCGTAGAACAATCCGCAGTGGAACTCGACGCCTTCGAGCGATTCGCTGCCGCGTAGATCCTTGAAGTCGACGCCGACAACGCCGGCGCCATAGCGCGTCCGCACTTTCTGCAAAAAGGTTCCGACGGCGCAGCCCACGTCCAGGACTTCGCTGTTCGCGCCGAGCTTGACGTAACGGCGCACGAGTTTTTCCTTCTGCCGGTCGTGACGATCCATTACCCAGTTGAAGAAACCCGTCAGCGGGCCCCAACTCGCTTTTTTCCGATGGGCGATGTACTCGTCATCGTAGAAGGCTTTGACGTGCTCGATGCTGAGCCGCGGGTTTTGATAGCGAAGCCCACAACGCGCGCAGGTGATAAAGGTGAAGGTCCCCGGCCGGCCGGTCAGATCATCCTGGGCAGTAAGAAAAGTTTCCCATTCCGTGGCCTGGCAGTAGTAACACGGGACTCGCTCGAAGCAGGAAGGAGGCGGCCCAACTGGAAGCGTTACACTCAATGGCAGGGCCTCGGCTGTCATCATAGGAAACCTCCAATCGAAAGCATCATCAGAGGGAGACCGACAAGGAGCCCCATCTCTGCGGCGAAAATCCACTGGGCCCCGCGCGACTCGCGAACCGTGCGGTCATGAACCTGCTCGTAAATGCACAAGCCAAGATAGAGGGCGGCGGCCGAAGGGAGCGCAGTGCGCAGTGTCAGGTGGTCCCAGCTCACACAAGTCAAAAGAGAGATAACAGGATATTTGAGGAGCACGACGTGCGCGCTCGCTAGTGGACCAGCGCGAAGACGTGCCCGCAGGTGATACCAAACCAAAAGGAACAGCGAGCGCGCGGCAAAGACAGCGATGCGGGCGCCGGGGCGCGGTTGCGAAAGCATCATCAGGACGTCCGCAACTGCGATCGCCGATGCAAGCACAACGATCGGCTTAACGCTTGATGATTGGACCAGCACTCTGCCCGGGTGGCGCACGCGATCGCGACTGAGATCGGCGATGTCATCCGCAATGCGGAAAACGAAAACCAACGTGTAGGCAAGGACGCAACCCATCACGGCGCCGCGTACCGTGGGCAGCGACCCGGCAGCCGCCGTCCCCGCGGCAGCAATCAAGATTGCGAAGGGCACGAATACGCTTACGGGATAACGCTCACGCCAGTAAACGTAAATCAATTTCATCGAGGACATGGACTTCCCCCCGATCTCCGTCGACTTCGATCTGTCCTGCCTGGAATAGTTCACTCGTAGCATCCCTTACACCAACGACACATGGAATTCCGAATTCACGCGCCACAATCGCGCCGTGAGAAAGCATTCCGCCTCGTTCGATAACCAGGCCCTTGACAAGGAAGAACACTGACGCCCAACCCGGATCTGTTTGACGTGTAACCAGGATATCTTCAGGGCCGA
>JAICHC010000882.1 GCA_025922795.1 Candidatus Binatia bacterium
CACCGCGGGCGATCTTGGGTTTATCCTGCACTCACGGCACCAATACCAGTGGCACACCGGTTACGCGCCGCCCCAAACTGTGGCCGCACCGCACATCGGTGCAATCATTTCGCGCACGCTCGGTCCGCTGAATCCCGCTGTGCCGGCCTTCATTGACATCGGCCAGCGCTTTGACGTTGGAGAAGGTGAGGAGTTGAAGGCCTTTCATACCGCCGGCTTTCTCGGCAGCGAATACGGCCCATTCCTGGTGGCTAATCCCGAGCAGGCGGTCGAAGCCGTCCGGCCGCCCGCCGGCATGAGCCCGAGTCGGTTTGAAAATCGGAACAAGTTTTACAAGTCGCTGATAGAGAAGAGCGTGGTTGGCGAGTTCGGCAGCGATTATCAAAAGCAATCTTTACTTCGGTCGCTGGATAACGCGCATCGCCTGCTCAGTTCTCCTGCGGCGAAAGCCTTTGACCTGTCGCTAGAACCGAAAAGCAGTTACGATAAGTACAATACAGGCAAATTTGGTTTGGGTTGTCTGCTCGCTCGACGGCTTGTCGAAGTCGGCGCTCGCTTCATCGAAGTGACGACCGAGTACATTCCATTCTTGAATTGGGATACGCACGAAAACGGGCATACACGTTTGGTCGATCTGAAGAAGGCGGTGGACGGACCGATCGCGCAACTCGTTCTTGATCTGGAAGAGCGCGGTCTGCTCAACCGCACGTTGATCGTGCTGGCGAGTGAGTTTAGCCGTGATTCGCTCGTGGAAGGCAAGCCCGACAACAAGGTGAAGGACCAGGTCGAAGTGCCGAATGTGATCAATGAACTCAAGCACTACGGAATGCACCGTCACTTCACGGATGCCGGTTGTGTGCTGCTTTTCGGCGGCGGCATTAAAAAGGGCAATCTCCACGGCGTCACCGCCGATGAACGGCCGTGCAAGACGCTTGAGAAGCGTGTCGTCATAGAGGACCTGCACGCTTCAATTTTCCGCGCGCTCGGAATCTCGCCAAAGCTCGCCTATGAAATCGAGAAGCGCCCGTTTTACGTGACCCGCGACGCGTTGGGCAAACCGATCGACGAGTTGTTTGGCGCTTAAAAAAGAAGTTTTCATTTCGCTCCTCAACGGCAATCGTTTGCCCGGCACGTGAAAAAACTTCTGGTGTTTGCCCATACGCCCCCGCCGCACCATGGGCAGAGCTACATGGTGAAATTGCTTCTTGACGGGCTGCGCAACAGGCCGAACCTGAAAATTTACCACGTTGATGCGCGCCTCTCTTCAGGGCTCGACGACGTTGGCCGCGCCCGCGTCGCCAAAATCCCGCTGCTCTTAAGATACTGCGCCCAGGCAATCTGGACTCGGCTCCGTCATGGCGTCACAAACCTATATTACGTGCCTGCCAATCCCAGCCGCACGACTCTTTACCGCGACTGGCTGGTGATGTCCTGCTGCCGCATTTTCTTTGCTAAGATTATTTTTCATTGGCATGCGGCGGGGCTCGGCGAGTGGCTTGATAGAGAAGCGCGCCCCTGGGAACGATGGTTGACCGACCGCCTCATCGGCCGTCCTGCTCTCAGCATCGTGCTCAGCGACTACAGCCGGCGCGACGGCGATCGGCTGAGGTCCCGCAACACAATCGTGGTGCCGAACGGAATTCCGGACCCTTGTCCGGATTTCCAGGCGGGCGAGCGACCGAAACGCTCTGATTTCCAAGTGCTCTATCTAGGCCTTTGCACCCGCGAAAAAGGGTTGTTCGATGCCGTGCACGCGATCGAGCTAGCCAGTCGCCGCCAACCTGGGTTCCGACTTATCGTCGCAGGAACCTTCCGAAGCGAATCGGAGCGCAATGAGTTCAACCAGCGCACGGCGAAGCTCTTGCTCCCGGATGGCAGGCCGGGCGTCGAGTACCGCGGTTTCGTTTCAGGTGAGGAGAAGCAACGGCTGTTCAAGGAGAGTAATTGCTTTTGTTTTCC
>JAICHC010000883.1 GCA_025922795.1 Candidatus Binatia bacterium
CGCGCCGCATCGCCACCGCAGTTGTGATCGGCAACCCAGCGGACGTGATTGCAAACCGTGCCAAGGACGATCCCGGCTCTCTCATTGCGATGTCGACGCACGGCATGTCCGGCATGCGGCGCTGGATTCTCGGAAGCATTGCCAGTAAGGTCGTGCAGACCGCGATTAATCCACTGCTGCTCATTCGTCCGGTCGAAGGCGTTGACGCTTCTACATCGGTGGATCTCAAGACGGTCGTCGTGCCGCTGGACGGTTCGGCACTGGCCGAAAAGGTCCTGGCGCAGGTCGCCGCGTTGGCGAAGAAAATGAATATCGCAGTTCACCTCATTCGGGTTTACACTATACCGATAAGCGCCTTGGTTGTGGCCGAAGGCGTGATACCTCAGGGGCCGGAGCCGTTCCGCGAAACGTTGCGGCAAGAGGCGGAACATTATCTCGCAGACAAAGCCGAACAGTTGCGCACCGAAGGGCTGCAGCAGGTCAGCACCACTGCCGTCGAAGGCGACGCCGCGAGCGAAATCATCGACATCGCGCGCAATACCGCAAACAATTTGATCGCCATGTCGACTCATGGGCGTTCGGGGATCGGCCGCTGGGTGCTCGGCAGCGTCGCCGAAAAAGTCGTTCAGCATTCGCGAGACCCCGTGCTGCTCATTCGGGCGGCTTGAAACGGCCGCGCCATTCCATCAGCCTGAATGCGTTCGACAGGCGGGCGCTATGATGAACCTGCCATTTAATGACGAGCAGTTCCTGCGCGTTCTCGTTCAGTACAATCAGACCGTGTGGCCGATGCAGTTGGTTCTCAATGGTGCTGCGCTAATGGGCGCGGGACTTCTATTCTGTGCCCAACTTTGGGCAAGCCGAATGATCGCGTTGCTGCTGACGGGACTGTGGCTCTGGATCGCCCTGAGCTATCATTTTAGCTTTTTTGTATCGATCAATCCGGCGGCATGGTGGTTCGGAATTTTATTCCTGTTGGGAGGCGCCGCTTTCGACTGGTTCGGCGTCGTCGAAGACAGACTGCGCTTTGAGGTATCGAGCAATCCCTGGAAGCTGACAGGTGCTATTCTAATTATTTTCGCGATCATAATTTATCCGCTCATCGGCTACGCGATCGGGCGCCGTTATCCTGCGGCGATCACCTTCGGTCTGCCCTGTCCGACGACGATTTTTACCATCGGCTTGTTATTGTTTGCCGAAGCCCCGCTGCCGCGGAGCGTTTTCGTGGCCCCGCTCGTCTGGTGCGCGATCGGCTCGCTGGCGGCGCTTTGGCTGGGAGTTTTGGAAGATCTCTCTTTAATCGTCGCCGGCCTGATCGGACTCGCGGCGGTTTTCTATTTACACGGCCGGCCCGGACAGATCATCCGCCAGTCCAGCACGGCGCACAGCGTGGGGCCGTGAAAGGATATTACCATGCTTCTCACCACCGTCAGGATCGACAAGCCCGATGATATCAACTTCATTCTTGGCCAAAGCCACTTCATTAAAACCGTCGAAGATATTCACGAAGCGATGGTTCAGTCGATTCCGGGGGTCAAGTTCGGCGTCGCCTTCTGCGAAGCTTCCGGGGAAATGCTGGTGCGCTGGAGCGGCGCGGATACGGCGATGATCGAGCTCGCCAAACGCAACGCGATGGCGATTTCGGCCGGGCACAGTTTCATTTTGTTTCTCGGCGCCGGTTTTTTTCCGGTGAATGTACTCAACACCGTCAAAATGGTCCCCGAGGTTTGCCGGATCTACTGCGCCACCGCCAATCCGGTCGAGGTCGTCATCGCCGAGACCGACCAGGGCCGCGGTATCATGGGAGTCATCGACGGCGGCAAGAGCAAAGGCATTGAAGATGAATCGGGGATTCTCTGGCGCAAAGATCTCTTGCGCATGATCTGCTATAATCTCTGATCGCTCGTGATCGTTTGATCTTTTCTCGTGCCAAAGATGCGTTCTGCAGCGCCAC
>JAICHC010000884.1 GCA_025922795.1 Candidatus Binatia bacterium
GCGCTGCCGCAGTGAGGCGGTAAGCGTCTCGAAAATCGCGTTGATCAACTCGATCACAATGATTCCCGGCGTCGTGTCGGCGATCGCCGTGAAGCCGCGGATATACGGGACCGAAGCCGACGACTTGCGCGAGATAATCGGAAGCGCCGGCGGCGGCGAGATCTCTGAGGATGGGATAATCGAGACACGCCTCGGGTCCGGCGAGACGCCAACGCTTGTGCTGCCAGGGATTTCCCTCGGGTCCGGACTTTTCTACTTGCCGGATCAGTTGGCCGAAAGGACTCTTCAGCAAGATCAGCTCGTACTCTTGGCCGCGGCCGAATTGAGCCGGCTCGATGGCGTTGAGATCACGCCGCCAGGTGTAGCTGTATCCGCCCCACTGCGGATGCAATGTCGGCATGCCCACGAAGGCGCGCCACAGCGGCACGCCGGCGCTCACGAGGCGCTTACAGAGACCATCGAATATCGCGGCGGCGTCAGTGCCGCGAAGTCCTTCGCGCAGCACCCACGTGTGCAACTCGACGATCTGCCGGGCCAGGGCGCCATCGAAGTTCAGCGGGGACAGCGGCACCGATGCTTGGCGTGGTTGATCTCGCATGGGAACGCAAAAATGGCCGTAGGCCGCGGTTCAGCCGTAGAAATTTTATCCAGACTCCGTGATCCGGCTGCTACGCCTGATGGTTTTTCTACCGCAGCGACCCGCGCTTGTCCACGTCATCGTCCCTGCCGCGGAGGGCGGTACGGTCACTGTGTAGCCTCAGTGGGGCCAGTGTTATTCTCAGGCGCCGGGACCTAGCGCTGTGGATAAACAAACCACGGCTCCAGTGAGCGAAAGGTTCCTCGCAGAGCACAAAACGTCGGTATGGGGATCGCCGAGCGCGCCGCAACTCGAATGGCTAATCGGCGGTCGACAAAGCTGTCCGGTGATAGGAGAGATCGACGTATTTCTCCACGGGCGGAATCGGATGCGCCAAGTAACCGAGCTCGGCTCGTAAGTCGAGAACGGCCCTAACGCCGGATAGATTCAGGACGGCGTTTGCGTAAAGACCGTGCTGCGGATCGAGTAGCGCGTCTAAAGTATGTTCGGCGGCGGTCCCGTCGATTTCGTGATGTCGAGCGAGAATGTCGAGGCATGCTCGGCGATTGGGTCTCTCGAAACACCACTGCGTCGCTTCCCCGTACGCTCGAATGTAACGGACGAGTCGGTCCGGATGTTGCTCCGCCCAACGCCGGCTCGCCGCGCCGCACGTGCCTTGGTAAGACGGGATCATCTCGAAGTCTCTGGCAAGCCGATGACATCCCGCCCTCAGAGCATTCACGACGAAAGGTTCAGTTAACAGAGTCGCAGCGATCTTCCTTTCGATTAAAGCGCGGTAGCGGCTTTCCCATCCGCCGACTTCGATCAACTGATAATCGCCTCTAGCAAGACTTCTGGCGTGGAGCATCCTTTCCAGCACCAAGGCAAAGCCGCTAGTCCTGGCATCAACGCCGATGGATCTGCCGAACAGCGCGTCGATGGATGCGCAATCCGGAACGCCTACCAGGGTAAAGAGCCCGCCATGCAGACCCATAAAAATGAAGAGATCGGAGCCGTCATCGTTTTCAACAGCGGCGATGATGTCGTCCGCGCCGCTATGGCCGATATCATATTGGCCCTCTTTAAGAGTTTGGCTGATGTATAAGGAGCCTGGTGTGTAAGCGGTTTCGAGAGCGAGCCCGTGCCGGGCAAAAATCCCGGTCTCGACCCCCGCATGAACGGGCAAGTTGTAAGCGGCGCGGAACTGAATCAGTTTGAGTATTTCAGTCACAACGGACTGTTTTGCGACCGCCTCGATTGCTCAGGGGACAATCCGGCATCGCATAAGCTTAATGCGAACTACGACGTCGCAACGCTCTGCTCGCTCTCGACGCTTTTCCGCACCGACGGGCGGTTCATCATGCGCTCCTGCCA
>JAICHC010000885.1 GCA_025922795.1 Candidatus Binatia bacterium
ACCAGCCGTGTGTGGCAAGATCCAACGTGACCGCCCGCGCGATGCCGCGGGCGCCGCCGGTAATCAGTGCGACTCTGCCATCCAACGTGTTCATGGCGACATCACGACTTAAGAGCGAGCAACAAAGCCGACACCGGCTCAGCAGCCGTTAGCTTGCTTCGAATCCAGGCTGAAGCATCCCCATTTCGCTCTGCCATCGATTTCAAAGACAATTCACCGCCGGCCTGCGGTCTGGTCGACAAATCGGTTCCGCCGAAGTGCCGAAGCAGCCGGGGTTTCGCTGCTGCCATCGCGACTCACTATAGCAAACGAGGGCGATAGCGCCTAGTCGCCCGCGGTTAATCCCGTGTGAGCGTCCACAGGCAACTTGAATTTTGCACTGGAGCGGTCCGGCGAAGGTATGGTACGATAAACCTATATGGACGCTTTAAGCTTCGACAACCGTCCGGCCCTGCGCAGCCCGATCCTGGTGTTATCTTTTGCCGGCTGGAGCGACGCCGGGGCAGCGGCAACCACGGCGGTGCGCTACCTGGTCGATCAGCTGATGGCAAAAAAATTCGCCGGGATCGATCCCGAAGAGTTTTACGATTTTTACCGCCAGCGCCCTGTGGTTCGCTTGAACGAGAGCAAGGTGCGCGAAATTCATTGGCCGTCTTACGATTTTTACTCGGGCCCGGGCATCGGCATCGACAAAGACTTTGTGATCGGCATTGGCGCCGAGCCCCATCTGCGCTGGCGCACGTTTACCGAGACCCTGTTGCGCTTTGCGCGCGAGTGTCAGGCGGAGATCGTGATCACCTTGGGAGCCTACCTCGATGAAGTGCTTTATACCCGTCCGGTCCCGCTGACGGGATTTTCCACCGACGCCAAACTGATTGAGCAACTCGATCTCGTGCCTTCACGGTACCAGGGCCCGACCGGTATCATCGGCGTGCTGGCCGATGCGTGCCGCGCTGCGAGTATGCCGCACCTGAGCTTATGGGCGTCGTTGCCGCACTATTTGAACGTTTCTCAGAATCCGCGAGGCACTCTTGCTTTGATTCTCCGCCTCAATCAGTGGTTGGGGCTGCGCGTCGATACCACCCCATTGGAAACCGCTGCGGCGGATTTCCAAGCTAAGATCAACGAAGCCGTCAACGCCGACCCTAAACTCTCCGCTTTTGTGCGCGAGCTAAAAAAGCGCGAATTCGAACAGTGAAGCTCTCGGTCCTGGTTCCGGTTTACAACGAAGAGCGCACCCTGGAGGAAATCGTGCGCCGTGTTTGCGCGGTGCCGATGCCCAAGGAGATCATTCTCGTCGACGACGGTTCGCGCGACCGCAGCCGGGAAATACTGACGCGCCTGCAGGAAGAAAATCAGCGCGCCGCCGGCTCGCCGAACACCCTCAAGGTTTTTTTTCAGGCGCACAACGAGGGCAAAGGAGCGGCGTTAAAAGTGGCTATCGATCATGTCACCGGGGATGTGGTGATCATTCAAGACGCCGATTTGGAATACGATCCGAAGGATTATCCAAGCTTGCTCGAACCGATCCAAGCCGGGATCGCTGACGTCGTCTACGGCACGCGCTTCGCGGGCGGTGGCGCGCATCGCGTGTTGTTTTTCTGGCATTCGATGGGCAACCGCTTGCTCACTCTCTTGTCCAACATGTTGACCAATTTGAATCTCTCCGATATGGAAGTCGGCTATAAAGTTTTCCGCGCCGAGGCGCTCAAGAGCATCGAGCTAAAATCGAAACGCTTCGGATTCGAGCCGGAAATCACGATGAAATTGGCGAAGAAGCGCTATCGCTTCTACGAGGTGCCGATCTCCTATCACGGGCGCACCTATGAGGAAGGTAAAAAAATTACGTGGAAGGACGGCCTCGCTGCGTTGTACTACATGATCCGGTTTCGCTTTGCCGACTGATCGGCCATCTGTGGTTCGTGTTCTTGCAATTCTGACAAAGATCG
>JAICHC010000886.1 GCA_025922795.1 Candidatus Binatia bacterium
CCCAACATGATCGAAGGCGGGCTTGACGGGCTATTTTTTGTCGTCTACGTCGGCCAGACCCGAGAAACGCAGAATCCGGAGGCATTCAAAACGTCAGGATACGAGCGCGCGTACAACGCCGCCGTTGAAAAATTTGACGCGGTTTATCACTTCACCCGCCAGATCGCCTCCCAGACGATCGAGCTGGCACTCACGGCCCCCGAGGTGGGTCGAATCAACGCGCAAGGAAAGAAAATTGCACTGATCGGCGTTGAGAACGGCTATCCACTCGGCGAGGACATTGCCCGGGTCAAAGAATTTTACGAGCGCGGCGCCCGCTATCTGTCGCTCACGCACAATGGCCACAATCAGCTCGCCGACTCGCACACCGGCGAGCGTGACGGCTGGAAATGGAACGGCCTCTCCCCGCTCGGCAAAGAAGTCATCATCGAAATGAACCGGTTCGGGATCATGGTGGACGTCTCGCACATGTCTAAAGCAGCGGTGATGCAGGCCATGGCACTATCCAAAGCGCCGATTATTGCGTCGCACTCCGCCGCCCGCGCGCTCTGCGACGTGAGCCGCAATCTGGATGACGAGGAACTGGTAGCGCTAAAAGAAACCGCCGGCGTCATCCAAATCGTCGCCTATGACGGCTTCGTCAAGCCGGCGAAATCGGATTCACCGGAACGTGCCGCCGCCCTTGCGGCGGCACGAAGAGAATTTAAACTCCCCGAAGGAAACCGTCTAGGCCATCGCGGCCGCTTTCAGGCCGCGCTAAAGTCGTTGGCGGCGGACAAGCGGAACGAATTCGATAGCAGATTAGTGGAAATCGACCGGCAGCATCCCGGCGACCGGCCCGCCAGTCTTAAAGATTTCGTCGATCACATCGATTACGCCGTAAATTTGATCGGCATCGATCACGTCGGCATCTCTTCCGACTTTGACGGCGGCGGCGGAGTCGAAGGCTGGAACGACGCCAGCGAAACTTTCAACGTGACGCTGGAGCTCGTCCGCCGCGGCTACACTGAAGAGCATATCGCAAAACTGTGGAGCGGAAACCTGCTCCGGGTCATGCGCGAGGCCGAGCGTGTGGCAAACGAGCGCTAAAGGGATCTCGCTCGTTCCAATTAGCTCTCCCTCACCGATCGGAACTTGCGCGAAATTGGCCTTTGTCCTACCGTCGCAGCAAGAGTCCTGAGCGGGGACGCATGCCGTTCGTGGCAATTAGAAACTTGGTTCTTTGGAGGTGGGCATGGAACAAGGCCTCATCGATGCCGATGGTCATGTGATCGAAGACGAGAGCCTCCTGGATTTTTTGGAGGAGCCGTATCGAAGCGGCAAAACCCGCGGGGGCATGATCGGACCGATTCGAAATGTTTTGGGCAACGTATTTCCGACCCTCGACTTCCTCCATCTGGCGACGTTTAAGCGGAGCGAGCGGGCGTTCGGCGGCGGCAAGCGGATCGGCCCGGATCAGTGGCTCGAGTTTCTCGATGTGTCCAAGTTTGAATATGCGTTTCTGTATCCCACCGTCGGTCTCGCCATGGGCAATATCGGCCATCCCGATTGGGCGTGCGCAGCCGCGCGGGCCTACAACGACTGGATTCACGACCGCTACATGAAGCGCAGCCCCCGTCTCAAAGGCATGGCGCTGCTTCCGATGCAGGACGTGAGCGAGGCGGTGGTCGAATTGCGTCGCGCGGTGAAGGAGCTGGGCATGCCCGGGGCGATGCTGCCGTCCCGCGGGCTGCCTTTCGACCTGGGCCATCGAACCTACTGGCCGGTTTACGCGGAGGCAGAAAAGCTGGATTGCGCGCTGGCCGTGCATGGCGGATGCCATCACGGCATGGGACTCGACACGTTTGAGACCTTCGTGCCGATTCATGGGTTGGGCCATCCGCTTTCTCTGATCATCGCGTTCTCGGGTATGGTCTATCACGGCGTGTTCGATGAGTTTCCTCGCCTGC
>JAICHC010000887.1 GCA_025922795.1 Candidatus Binatia bacterium
CCACTTCGGTGAACTTGGAAGCCTCCACTTTGATGAACGGCGCTTGCGCCAGCTTGGCCAAGCGGCGCGAAATTTCCGTCTTGCCGACCCCGGTGGGGCCGATCATAATGATATTTTTAGGCGCGATCTCATCGCGCAGGTCCTCGGGCACGAGCTGGCGCCGCCAGCGATTGCGCAGCGCGATCGCGACGGCACGTTTGGCTTCCTTCTGGCCGACGATGTAGCGATCGAGCTCAGAAACGATTTCGCGCGGGGTCATGACCGGTGCGGGAGCCGATCCGGGTTCGGACAGCGCAGTTTTGGCGGCTTCGTTCATAAGAATACTCACTCCTAACAATTTCCGCAGCAAATGCAATCATAACCGCACTCGCGTGAGCGCCGCTGCTCGCTGACAAATTGCTTAAATTCCCGGTGCCTAGAGCGCTTCAAAGCTCGGTCGGGGCAGCACCGCCACACGTGCTGCGGCACGCCCGCGGGGCCGAATTGATCGCGCAACCGCGCCGCCGGCTACGGCAACTCTTCAAAGGTAAGCTGATCGTTGGTGTAGACGCAAATGCCGGCGGCCACGCGCATCGCTTCCTCGGCAATCACTCGGGCATCCAACTCCGTGTGTTTCACCAAGACGCGCGCCGCCGCAAGGGCGTAGTTGCCGCCCGAACCGATGGCAATGACGCCATCGTCGGGCTCAATCACGTCGCCCGCTCCGGAGATCACCAGTAAATCGTTGGCGTCCGCAATCACCATCAACGCTTCGAGCCGGCGCAATACTCGATCGGTGCGCCAATCTTTGGCTAATTCCACCGCCGCGCGCTTGAGGTTGCCGTTGAACTGCTCCAGCTTGGCCTCGAACTTCTCGAATAACGTAAAGGCATCGGCGGTCGCTCCGGCGAATCCGGCGATCACTCGATCATGATGCAGTTTGCGCACCTTGCGTGCGCTATGCTTCATCACAGTCTGCCCCAAGCTCACTTGGCCGTCGCCTACCACGACGACCTTGCCCTCGCGGCGCACCGCTAGTATGGTTGTGCCGTGCATCATTTTTGATTTATTTCCGCTTTTGGATTGCTCTCACGCCCTCGATTCTGTCCACTATATTATCATAACAGACTGCTCAAGCGCGTGGATGAGCTTTGTCATAAACCGCCGTCAACGCGTCCAGGTTCAAATGGGTATATTTCTGGGTCGTCGACAAACTCGCGTGTCCCAGTAGTTCTTGAATCACCCGCAAGTCGGCACCGCTGTTGAGCAGATGGGTCGCAAAACTATGGCGCAAACCATGCGGCCCGATCCGAACCGGAATGCCAGCCAGTTTCAAATGTTTGTCGACGATACGGGCCACGCTTCGCGTCGTGATACGCTGGCCTCGATTGTTCAAAAATATCGCCGTCTCTCCCTTGCAGCCAACTTGCCAGCGCGTGCGCTGCTCTTGACCATAGTCGCGCAGCGCCTGAAGGGCGATTTCGCCGATGGGAACAATGCGCTCTTTAGAGCCCTTACCGACCACTCGGATGATTTCCAAGTGAAAATCAACATCGGCCCAATTGAGGCCGACCAGCTCGCTCACTCGTATGCCGGTTGAATAAAAAACTTCGAGCACCGCCCGATCGCGCACGTCGAGCCCGTTCTCGATCTTGATCGCGCCCAAAAGCTGAAAGGCGTCGTCGACCGAGAGGAATCCCGGCAGCGGCTTTTCCTGCTTCGGCGAATGGATCAAGAGCAGCGGGTCCTTCGCGATCTTGTGCGTGGCAACCAGGAACCGAAAAAATTTTTTCAACGCCGCGAGCTTTCTGCCGATGGAACTTTTCTTGCGGTCCTTCGCCAGCGCCGCTAAATACGCGCGCATGACATGAATATCGACTTGATCAATCTTCACTTGCCCGACCGCGCCGAGGCAAAGACCTCGCTCCTTCAGAAATTCATGAAACTGCGCCAGATCGCTCAGATA
>JAICHC010000888.1 GCA_025922795.1 Candidatus Binatia bacterium
ACGGTAAAAGCGATAAAAACCGGATCGTGGCACACGCGCACGCAGGTTCCGAAAGACGCCGCGTTGATGCGTCCTTCGCCGTCCACCGTCGTAATCATCACCAAACAGGCGCTCGGCGCAAAGAGCCGATCCCAATGCTCGCTCGGCACGTCCATCTTCCTCTTGGCAGAATTCATTTGGCTCATCTTTATTCGCCCCTTTTCCCACGATCGACTAGGCTCGTCTAGAGGGCTGAAGCTTAGTCGAAACGATTCTGCACGGTCAACGACCAAGCTCGCGCACCAATCATCGCTATCGAGTCGTCTCGACGCACTCTCTTTTTTTAAAGGGCGACTATGGTATACGTCCATCGTAGTCGCGGGACTCTCAAATTCGCCGTGTTTAGTGTCCCGTGAGTGGATCGAGGCAATTTCATTGGCCTGCTCATTAACACGGAGATCAAAATGAAAAACGCCATACGCATTTCTCTCGCCATAACGGTCGCATTGATTTCACTGACTTGGATCGCGAACTCGCAAGAGCCAAAAACCAACATGACTTTTTTCATCACCAGCGTGGGCTCAGGAAAGGGAGCAGATCTTGGCGGCCTGGCGGGTGCAGACAAGCACTGCCAATCCCTGGCGCAGGCGGCCGGGGCCGGCAACCGCACCTGGCACGCCTACTTGAGCACCAGCACCGCTGGCGGCAAGCCCGCCGTCAACGCGCGTGATCGGATCGGCAAAGGACCCTGGCAAAACACCAAAGGCGTGGTCATCGCAAAAAATGTCGACGAACTACACGGCAACAACAAGATCAATAAAGAAACCGCGCTAAGTGAGAAAGGCGCGCCCATCAACGCCCGCGGCGATAAACCTAATATGCACGATATTCTCACCGGCTCCCAGCCGGATGGCCGGGCATTTACAGGCGACGAAGATAGAACCTGCCGCAACTGGACGAGCAGTAACGAAGGCGCAGCGATGGTCGGCCACCACGACCGCATGGGCCTGCGCGACGACGAATCTTCCAGATCGTGGAATTCATCTCATCCATCTCGCGGATGCAGCCAAGAAGCTCTGCGCAGCTCGGGCGGCAACGGTTTGTTTTACTGCTTTGCCGCAAACTAAGTGATGGCCGAAATGACTGCATAGTTCTCACGCGACTTTCGCCCACGCTATCCCGGTTCTCGATTTGGCAAAGCTGGGTTAAAAAGTTCGAAGAAACTCCCTTTCTCAGTCCCTTCAGCCTGCGAGCCCTCGAAGCAGTCGCTCGTTTGCCATCAACTGACAAATTTGCGCCGGCAGGTATGCTCGGCAACGAAGTTTTCAAATTAATTGCCGCTTAAGCTCCCCGAGCGTAAAATATCTTTCCATCGACTTTTCATGAAGCGCTGGCAAGTCATATCTGTCGCGGCGGTCATCTTTGTGGCGATCGCTATCATCGGCGGCTACCGCATGGGGGTCCGGCTGCTTCGCGACAACATCGTCGCCGCGCTCGGACCAGGCAGCCTTTTGACCGAGCTCAAGGTCAACTGGTTCACCCTCGAGTTGGTGGGACTCAGCATCGGCGCTCCGAAAGGATGGCCGACGGCGCGTACCTTTGAGGCAAAACGGGTCATTATTGTTCCCGACCTGCGCACCCTTTTGACCAAAGAGATTCGCATTGCATCCGTCGTGATCGAAAAGCCGTATCTATCGATGCTGCGCAACCCGGGTAGGCTCGTGCTGATTCCGAGCCTCACCGACCGAGACGAAAAGGCTTTATCGAACAAAGAAAGTGCGCGCACCGTGACGATCTCGACGATCGAGATAAAAGATGGAAGTCTGGATCTTTACGATGCGACGGTAAGTCGGCCACCGTTGAAGACCAGACTGGAACGGATCGACGCGGTGATTCGAGACGTAGCGGTGCCGGCTGCCGAGAAAACCCGCTTCGATCTC
>JAICHC010000889.1 GCA_025922795.1 Candidatus Binatia bacterium
GGTCCCAACTGTTCCGGGTTTGTTTATGTGCCGGAAAAAGTAACGGCCTCTTTCAGCGTCGGTCTTCATGGCGGATTTCCGGAAGCCGGGCCGGCGGCATTCGTGAGTCAGAGCGGCGCGTTGAGCTCCTACATTCTCGGCGCCGCGCGTGAGCGCGGCTTGGGGTTTCGCTACTGGATCACCACCGGCAATGAATGCGTGCTGAGCTTTACGGATTATCTGCAATACCTTTTGGAAGACCCGGAAGTTCGCCTGGTTTTGGGCTATCTCGAAGACGCCCGTGACGGCGCGGCGTTTCGCACCAGCGCGCGCCGAGCGCTGATGCTCGATAAGCCGCTCATCATCATGAAGACGGGCCGCTCCGAAGCAGGCGCCAAGGCCAGCGTCTCCCATACCGGATCGCTCGCCGGCGCCGATGAAGTTTATCAGGCGGTATTTTCCCAGAACGGCGTGCTGCGCGCCGAAAGTTTGGACGAGCTTTTTGATCTCGCGATCATTGCCCAGGTCGCGCGACGGCCTCGCGGTAAGCGGGTGCAAGTCGTGTCGATCTCCGGAGCAGCGGGAATCTTGATGGCCGACATCGGCGCTGACGCGGGTTTGGAATTTGCGGATCTGACCGATCCGACCAAAGAAGAACTAAGACGAATCATGCCGCCGTTTGCCTCGATCGCGAACCCGATGGACGTCACGGCCGAAGCGGTCGCCCGCCCCGAGCTGATCAGGCAAGCCGCGGAGGTCATCATCAAAGATCCGAACGTCGATAATCTGGTGATTTTTTACGGCATCGTACCGGGGGCCCATGAGAAACTTGCAAACGACATGGCTCAAGTCGCCGCCAACACCGACAAGCTCGTCATGGTGACATGGTTTCCATTGCCTGCACCGGAGATCTGGAAAAGCTTGCTGCGCGCCGGTGTGCCGGTGTTTTCCGAACCAGCACGAGGCATCCGCGCGCTCGGCAAAATGGCTCGTTTCGTCGAGGCGCGCAACCGGCTCCTTTCGCTGCACACCAGCTCAGCGAAGAAAGCTAGCATTGCAGGCGGATCTGAAGTGGAAAAGATCATCGCCCAGGCAAAGAATAATGGTCGCAAAGTGTTGACCGAGGTCGAGGCCAAGCAACTGTTTAAAAGTTGCGGTCTGGCGGTGCCGCGCGGCGGGCTTGCCCGCAGCGCGGCGGAAGCTAGAGCATTGGCCGTCGAAATTGCTCGACCGGTAGCGTTAAAAGCCATGTCGCCGGATCTGCCACACAAGACCGAGGCCGGCGTGATCCGGCTTAACCTTAAACCAGCCGATATCGACGCGGCGTTCGATGAGATCCTGGCGCAGGTTGGGAAATGGAATCCCCAAGCGCAACTGGACGGAGTCCTGGTCGAGGAGATGATCGGCGGAGACACACGGGAAGTGATCGTCGGTGCGCGGCAGGATCAGCGCTTCGGGCCGGTGGTAACTTTTGGTCTGGGTGGAATCTTTGTCGAAGCAATCAGAGATTTTTCGGTGTGGCCGGCGCCGCTGGTATTGGATGAGGCTCTTGAGATGATTCGGCAGATACGCGGCCACCGTCTTTTGACCGCGTTTCGCGGCCGGCCGGCCGCCGATCTCGAGGCCGTCGCACATGCGCTCTGCCGGATCGGTGAGATCGCATACCGGTGGCAGGAACAAATCGCTGAGTTGGAGATCAATCCGCTGTTCGTCTTGCCCGAAGGGTCGGGAGTAATCGTCGGCGACGCGCTGGCGGTTTTGAAATAAGACACCGGCTTCGACTCCCGGCCGGATCGCCATCATCAAAAACATTTTATCGCGAAGACAAGATTTTATTTCTCGTGCAATTCACTCCTTACCGCATCTCCATTCATCCCTTGACGCCTGCTTATGATTTCGATAAGCCTTGGCGCGTTCGAGTCTCAGCATTTAGACTGA
>JAICHC010000890.1 GCA_025922795.1 Candidatus Binatia bacterium
CCAGCAGGTGTGAAAGCGCACCCGATCGGGTGGAATATCGCGGAGGCCATGATTGAGCGCATCGACTCGAAGCTCGGCATAGTTGCGATACTCCGGCACACTCATCTTGGACATGAACTGCGAGCCGTCCGGCAGATCGGGATCGTCGATCTGCAGCAAGAAACCTGCGTCGACGATGGCCTTGTATTCTTCGTGCATGGCATCTGCAATAGCGACCAAGTAGGCCTCGTCGTTCGGGTAATAATCGTTTTTCATCCAATGTTCGATGGTTCCCGGCGCGATCGCGGGCAGAAAGGCTTCCTGATAATTTTGCCCTTGGAGGCCGGCTTTGAAATCCTCGATCTCGGCTTCCAGCGCCTGTTGCCCGATGTATTTGAGCGGCGCGTTGCAGAAAACACGTTTGAGATTGTCGCCCCGGTGAGTGGTTCGATTGTGAAAATAGTCTCCGAACTCGACCAGATCGCGGGCGTAGATCGTCGAGGCGCGGTCTTCCGGCTTGACTTCCCGTTCGATAAAGCCGCTGAGGCGCTCGCGTGCGTAACGGGAAAAGTTCGATTTTCCGACCTCGCCGTCATTGATGACGTCGAGCCCGCAGGCGATCTGCTTTTTCACCGCCGCGGCGACCGCCTCGCGAACCCGTTGGCAAAAGGCGGCTTCGTCGACCGCCTGGCCGTTCATGCGCGCGGCGTGCATCGCTTTCAAATCCGGCGGTTGCGGCAGGGCGCCGGCGTGGGTGGTGAGGATGCGTTCGCTACTGTATTTCATCAAACCTCCGCTTTACGTTGAACCTTTGAACGACTGCTTGTCCGAAATGGTTCAACAGTTCAAAAGTTCAAGGTTCAAAGTCAGCGCGCTGATCGTTCATGGGCAATTTTCTGGGCGAAGCTGAAGTCGAAAACCCGTTCAGGCGGCGCGATCTCCTTGGGTTTGATCCTTTGCGCCGCCGTGGCAATCATTTCGCGCTGTAATTTTTCATCGACCGATCCCGACGCTAAAAACAGCTGGAGGGCGGTGTCGTAGACCCGCTCGGCGTACTTGTCGCGGTCTTTGCCCATGTCGAGAAATGGACCTTTGATAAACTCGACGGCGAATTTTTTGTCATTGCGGATCAGGCGCAGGGCTTTTTGCGTCGCCCGTATGACTCTCGCGACGACGTCGGGACGCTCCGTGATGACTCTCTTTGGCGTCGTCAAGCCTCCTTGCACGGCGCGGTAAAAATCCGCTCCGGCGGCGATCTTTCGGAAACCTTCGTCCTGGGCGATAAAAGTCTGTGGCACTTGCAACATCGTCGCATCGATGGTGCCGGCCTTTAGGGCGACGTAGGTGACGTCGCTTGTGCCCAACGGAAGCATGGTTACCTGATCGAGCGGTATCTTGTTGGCGATAAGGATCTGCCGGGCGAGTATCTCGGTCAGCGAGCCGGGCGCCGAGATGCCGAGTTTCTTGCCGCGCATTTGCTGCAGGTTGGCGATGCTCGGCAGCGCGATCATGTCGAACGACGGTTTGTCGGTGAGGGCGAACACGACGCGCACGTCGGCGCCGTTGACCGCGGCGCTGATGGCCGTACCCGTGGCGGTGCCGAAGTCGACGCCGCCGGCCAGCATCGCTTGCACGGTCTGAATCGCCTTCATGAAAACGAACTCGGCTTCCAATCCTTCTTCGCGAAAGAAGCCGCGGTCGCGGGCGATGATATAGGGCATGTCGAGAATGCTGCGGGAGACGTAGGCGAGCCGCACAGGTACGAGCTTGGCTGATTTCTCCGCGGACTGGGCCGGCTGGCGCTGTCCTGCGAGCGCGGCGATAACGATCCATGCAATGAGCACAACGCGATTCATCGGCTTCATCGAATGCCTCTGGTTTCGTTAATCATGCTGTTGTTGGTAAATTGAGACTCTGAACAGTTTACGGAAAAC
>JAICHC010000891.1 GCA_025922795.1 Candidatus Binatia bacterium
CCCGTCACCGCGATGTCCTGTCGTAGGGGGATATCGGTCAAACGCGACAGCAAGGCATAGAGCTCGGTGGACGAAGCGCTGTCTCCCTCCACGCCCGAATAGGATTGCTCAAAGCACAGGCTGGCGGACAGCGCTAATGGATGACTTTGTCCGAAGCGATTGCGCAGGTAACCGGCGAGGATCAGCATACCTTTGTCGTGAATGCTGCCGCTCAAATGCGACTCGCGTTCGATGTTGATGATGCCCGCCTGCCCCATGCCGACGCTGGCCGTCACCCGGCTTGGCCGGCCGAAGGCGTAGCCGCCGATCTCCATGACCGAGAGGCCGTTGACCTGGCCGACTTTTTTACCGGCGATATCGACCAGGATCGTACCGTTGGTGATCAACTCGCGAATGTTCTCTTCGATTCGATTCGACCGGAACACGCGTCTCTCGAGCGCTTTCTCGACGTGGCGTGCCGACACCAACTGGCGGTCTTCCTTGCGCGCCCAGAACGCCGCTTCGCGCACCAGGTCGGCGATCGCCGCGTAGGATGCCAGGACCTTGTCGCGGTCGCCGGCTTGACGGACGCCGAACTCGATCAATTGGTCGACGCCGCTGGGGTCGAAGTGCGGCAGCCCTTCCTCATTGCAAAGATTGCCGACCCACTGCGCGTAGGCGAGCTGGTGCTCCTGGTCCCGGCGCATGACCGGATTGAAGTCGGCGCGGATCTTGAACATTTCATGAAACTCATCGTCCCAAGCGTAGAGCAGGTGATAGAGAAACGGGCTGCCGACGACGATGACTTTGGTGTTGACTTTGACCGGCTCGGGTTTCAATCCCGAGGCGGAAAACAATGCAAACGGCTCGTAGGTTTCCATCTCGATACGGCCGCTGCGCAAGGTTCGTTTCAAAACTTTCCACACCGCCGGCTCGGTGATGGCATCCTCCAAACTGAAAATGACGTAGCCGCC
This sequence comes from Candidatus Binatia bacterium, assembly GCA_025922795.1. Next base: position 954 of record JAICHC010000891.1, read on the forward strand.
GTGGGCGCGCAGAAAAGATCCGGACTTGATGCGCGTGAAGTTCGTCACCACGCGGCCGAAGCGATCGACGACCCGTTCGATGGTGCCGAACAGGTTGAGGTAGGTGGGTGCGCTTTCGACGATGATTGGCGCGCCGTTGGTTTGAGCGTTGTCGACGACGATGTTCACTTCGTATTCGAGATAGGGATCGCGCTCGCGCGGCGCTGGCATAAACGGCATCGCAAAAGGCGTCGCCGGCGCTTCCTTGAAGTCGTCGAGATTGTTCAGCACCTGGTTTCGCACTTCGGCGAGATACAAATTGACCTCGTCGTTAGCCAGTTCGTATTCAATCCGCTGGACGATTGGCGCGAGCAGACTCTCGCAGAAACGCTGCTCAATCGCATGAATGTCCTCCTCCATCTCGCGCACAATTTCCTGTTGTTTGCGCGCGAGCCTCTCCATCTCCAGGGAGAGCTCCTGCTGGCGTTTCTCGACTTCGCGGCGCTGTTCCTCGGGCAGGGCGGCGAAATCCTGTGGCCGCTGCAACGGCTTGCCGTCGACGACCGGTGCGAAATAGATGTGCCCGCGGCCGCTCGTCTGCAGCTGGAAGCCGCGCTCGCGGGCGAGGGCCGCGAATTGCGCATTAAGCTCCTGGGCACGATTGTTGTACTTCTCGGTGAGCGAAGATTTCTCCTTGTCGAAAGCCTCCTGGCGGAACGCTTTCGGCAATTCCTCGCGCAGGGTCTTGACCAGGTCGTGCATCATTTCTCTGAGCCGCTTGCCTTCGCCCGGCTTTAAATAGATCGCCCGCGGCGCGTCGGGTTGTTTAAAATTGTGCACATAGACCCAGTCGCCAGGGGTGGCGCTGGAGGCGGCGCGCTCAGCGACCCAACGCCGCACGGTTTCCAGCTTCTCTGCGCCGGTCAGACCGGAAACGAAAATATTGTAGCCGTTGCTGCCGATGCCCAGGCCCAACTCC
>JAICHC010000892.1 GCA_025922795.1 Candidatus Binatia bacterium
CACGATACATCTTACCGAAAGCGTCGATGATGTGCGTCTCCTCACGCACGGCACGGACCGGCGTGGTCATCACCCTTTTGATATCGGTCTTGCGCGCGTCGATGCCGGCGTTGACGACCCGTTTCAAAACGTCCTTTTCGGTAAAGATGCCGATCGGCACGCCGTCATCGGTCACAATAATGCGGCCGACGTCCTCTGCCGCCATGATTTCCATCACTTGAAAAATACTCGCCGAGGCGGGCGCCATCGTGAGATTGGTCGTCATGATCTCGCTGACTTTGTTCGAAAGCATAGCGCGCTTCCTCCTCGTGATGGGATTGCTACAGCTGCTGATGCCGTGGTTGCGATTCATCTATATTATAGCACCCGCATCCGCATCCAATACAAGTTGAGCGACTGTCACTACGGGGCGAGACAATATTGCGACCCGGTACGCGGCCGTGTTAGATTTGGATCAAGTTTCAGGCGAGGCGAATCGACCATGAGCCGCAGGGAAACCGAACATGAACACGAGTTGGTCACCGAGACCAAAAAGAAGGTCAAACGCCCGCCGCTTTATAAGGTCTTGTTGCACAACGACGATTACACGACGAAGGAATTTGTCGTGCAGGTTCTGCAGTACGTTTTTCACAAAGAACAAACCGAAGCGGTCCAAATCATGCTTCATGTACACAAGAAGGGCATCGGCGTGGCCGGCGTATACAGTTATGAGGTCGCCGAAACCAAGGTCACCTTGGTCGAGAACCTGGCGCGCCAGCATGAGTATCCGCTGAAATGCACGATGGAAGAGGCTTAGGATGATTACCAAAGAACTCGAAGCGACCCTGAATTTCGCCTTGAACGAAGCCAAGACGCGGCGCCATGAGTACGTCAGTCTCGAGCATCTTCTGTTCGCGTTGCTGCGCGATAAGGACGGCAAAGCGGCGATCATCGCGTGCGGCGGCGACATCGAACGACTGCGTAAATCACTGGAAGAATATTTCACCGGCCAAATGGAAACCCTGCCGCAGGGATGGAATCAGGAGCCGCAGCAGACATTGAGCTTTCATCGGGTGCTGCAGCGCGCCGTGATTCACGCCCAGTCGGCCGAGCGTAAAGAGATCAACGGCGGCAATCTGCTGATTGCGATGTACCGCGAGCCGGACTCCTATGCGGTGTTTTTGCTGCAAGAACAGGGCATCACGCGGTTCGATCTGGTGAACTATGTGTCCCATGGCGTCTCCAAGATCGCCAGCGATGAGCCGCAGGAGCCTCCATCCGAGGAAGACAATGACGAAGGCGAGGAACGGCCGAAGCGGCGGGTCAATCCCTTGGAAGCTTTTACCGTGAACCTGGTCGAGAAGTCGGCGCAGGGACGAATCGATCCTTTGATCGGCCGCGCTGACGAGATCGAGCGCACGATTCACGTGCTCTGCCGGCGGCGCAAGAACAATCCGATCTACGTTGGCGACCCGGGGGTCGGCAAAACCGCGATCGCCGAAGGTTTGGCGATGAAGATCCATGACGGCGATGTGCCCGATGCGCTCAAGGACGCGGTCATTTATGCGCTCGACATGGGCGCGCTACTGGCCGGCACCAAATTCCGCGGCGATTTCGAGGCGCGTTTAAAAGGAGTGTTGAGCGGCCTCAAGAAACATCCGAACTCGATTCTTTTTATCGATGAGATTCACACGATCGTCGGCGCCGGCGCCACCAGCGGCGGGTCGATGGATGCCTCGAATATTCTCAAACCGGCGCTCGCTTCCGGCGAATTAAAATGCATCGGCTCGACCACTTATCACGACTACAAGAGTTATTTTGAAAGAGATCGGGCCTTGGCGCGGCGCTTCCAGAAAATTGAAGTGTCCGAGCCGAGCCAGGAGGATGCGGTCAAGATCCTCGAAGGTTTAAAGCCGCACTACGAGAAGC
>JAICHC010000893.1 GCA_025922795.1 Candidatus Binatia bacterium
AATAAAACTATCTGCATAGGTTTACCCTGTACTGATCGCATTTAGTTTCTCTCCTTCCAGAGTGTGGGTTGGTTTAATTGAGATTGCGGATGGGAGGAATTTCGGAACAATGAGGACACCACTGCCCAGGGTTCGCTTACGCGGTCACTATCTCAAGGTAATCCGATGCCATCCAGGGCGCCGCTCGACAAGCCAAGAGCTGTATTAGTCGGCGCCGCCAGTCCTTTGGATTCCTGCGCTTTCAACAACTGTTCGACACCCGCGGCTAGCGAAATTGCGGTCACGCGAGCGGGGTTGGCGCCACGAGTCGTCGAGACACGCACTGCGTCTCCCGGCTTGAGATCGGTAATCGTCAGCGCCGGCAGATCCTCAACCTTTTCCTGTATCTCCGCCGCACTGCCTGGTGAAGGAGTGCCTGGACCAGCCGTCGGGTTTGTGGCTGCTGCTTTTGCAGGTGGCCGCATTAGCAGCGCAATGATCTCGGGCGAGAGCCGACGCATAAGGGAGTCTTTACTAATGACGACTGTGATCGGCTGTTTGGTCTTCTGGTCGCTAAGCGTGATTTCGCTGGTTGCAACATTGATCGCCGTAATCTTGCCGCTAATTCCGTAAAAAGAACCAGAGACGATTTCTTCCGCGGCGAAGCTTGCGCCATCAGCACTCTTTTCTCCGAGCGCGCGCACGTGGTCGCCTGCCTTGAGCTCGATGAACGAGCTTGGCACGGTCTCAGTGAATTTCACCGTGTCAGGGGCATAACGGCGAAAGCCTGTCTTCTCAACGACATTAAGAGTCACTTTCTTTTCGCCTTCGCTTGTACCTGTAGCCAAAACAATGACTTTCGTCACCGGATCGAGGCTCGAGATCCGGCCAACGATGCCGCGCCGTCGCCATTCCTCTCGATCGTGAGCAAGTTTCTGCACGATCGCCGCTTTGCTCATGACTACTATCAGGCGAGCCTTGACCACTTTTTCCTCCGCTGATACCTGGCCACGTGCTATGACGCGGTCGCCAATGCTGATATCCACGAATGTGATCGTCTCGGCCTTTTCCATCGTCTCTTCGCCCGGCGGTACGCGCAGGTATTTTGTCTTGTCATTAAGCAGAACCTCGACGTCGCCGGCCTCTGTGCGAACCGTCATCCGCTGTTTTGCCGCGTCAATGGATACAACTTCGCCAAACACGCGGGACGCGTCGATGCTCTTCCCAGGACTTTGGGATGGCGCCGCGGGTGTTTGCCCAGTCGCAGTAGTTGCGACGGTGAGCAGACAAATCGCTAGCGCGTTGATCATTACGAACGTTTTCATTTTGTCCTCTTTCCTTTGGAGAAGAGTTGAACACCCGGCATTCTGCCGCTAGGAGCGCTGGGGCTGGAGGTCGTTGATGATGCGATGCAAAGCCTGGCTCAGCAGCCAGAGTAAAAGCGTCGCCTGGGAATGTAGAAAGAAGTGATTACCGGGGAGCAGCCGCCGCACAAAACTCCCGGTTGTTTGCTCACTCCAGGCCTGTAATTGCGTCAGGTCAACGTCGAAATCCTGAATCCCGCCAAAGGCGGTGATCGGGCATTCCAATGGGGCCTCATTGACATATGGGTATCTTTCACAGAGCTCAAAGTCTGCCCGCAAAAGAGGAATCATGATGCACATCAATTCCCTGTTTTCCAGTATGTCTCTGGGTGTGCCATTGAGGCGAAGCAATGTCTCTACAAATTCGCTCTCGGGCAGGTTGTAGATACACTCCTCGAGCTGAGGTATCTGAGGAGCTTTGCGTCCTGAAATGAAGATGTGTGCCGGGTCCGGCGCTTTCTGCCGGCGGAGCTCTCGGGCCAGTTCGAAACTGATGAGCCCACCCATACTGTGGCCGAAGAAGGCATACGGCTTATCCAGCAACGGAAGAATTGCAGGCGTTAA
>JAICHC010000894.1 GCA_025922795.1 Candidatus Binatia bacterium
CGCCAAGTCGATCCGCACCGTCTGATTCTTACACCCCATATCATCGGCACTAATCCGGGCTCGCTCGAAGCCGGACAGCGCATGGCCGCGGCAAGCATACTGGCGATCCTGCACGGCAAGATTCCCGACACAATTGTGAACCCGTTGGCCATTGAGCGCTGGAGAGAACGCTTTTGGTCGCAGACTATAGCCGGCTGCTGAAGAGATATGGTTTTTACGCTCAATCGCCTCGATGGAACTCGCGTTCGTATGACGCCTTGGTGCTCGTCACGATTTGCGCGCGCCGCGCCTTTGAGATGTCTTGGCGCAGCCGGCAATCCGGGTTTTCAACAATCGGCTGATTTTTGTGAAGGACGATTTATGAGATGGGCAAAATCGATGAGCCGCACCTGGATCGTCTTGTGTTTCGCTGTCGCGGCCTTGACCGGTACGCGGACAGCCGGAGCGGCAACGGCGCCAACCGTTACGCGCATGGGCTATCCGCAGCCGAGCGGCGCCATGCTGCCGCTCTGGGTGATCACCGAGGCCGGACTCGATAAAAAGTATGGCTTCGATCTGCAAAATATTTATATATCCGGGGGTGCGCGGCTAACCCAGACGCTGGTTTCCGGAGATATCGACATCGGCAGTTCGGGCGGCGCGGTGGTCAACGCGATTCTCAGCGGCGCCGACCTGGTTTGCATCGCCGCGAGCATACCGACGTACGCGTTTTCCGTTTACGCACGCCCCGAGGTTAAAGATATTTCCAGTTTAAAAGGAAAAGTTCTTGGGGTCATGACCAAGGGAGCATCCTCCGATCACGCCGCCGTGGCGCTGCTGAAGCGCAATAACTTGCAGCCCGGTCAGGACGTAAAGTTTCTCTATCTTGGCGGGGTGCGCGAGGTGTTGGCGGCGCTCGATCGCGGCATTGTTTCCGCCGGCGTGCTCTCCGCGCCGACGACTTTGCTGGCGCGTCGCCTGGGTTTGAAGGAGATCATCAACATCGCTGATTTGAAATTACCTTACGTCCATAGCGGCCTGGTGACGCGGCGCACTCTGGCGCGCCAGCAGCCGCAGCGCCTGCGGGCCTTTCTGAAGGCCTATGTGACCAGCATCAAAATCAGCAATGAAAATGCCGAGATCAGCAAGCGCGCCTTGGGACGCTATCTCGCGACTGACGACGGGGCGGTCATCGATGAAGCCTACAACTCGTTTCGCGGCGTGTTTCCCAAGATGCCCTATTTTAGCGAGGAACATATCCGCTCCGTGCTTGCGGTCACGGATCATCCAAGGCCGCCGGTGCCGAGCCCAAGCAATTCTTTGACAACCGATTCTTAAAGGAGTTAGAAGATACAGGATTCGTGAAGGAACTTTACGACCAGCATTGACGGCGGGCAGGTTTCAGAAATAAAAGAACTAGCAGGAGGTTGCTTCAGATGCTCATGAGATCTCTCATCACTGTTTTATTGGTTTTATGCTGCGCTCCCGGTTTCACTTCGGCGGCGGATAAGCTTGTTACCATTCATTCTGCACGAGTCATGTCCCAGTCCATGCCGTGGATTGCCCAGGAGGCCGGTCTATTTGCCAAATACAACATCGATCATCAGTTGGTGTTTGTTGCCTCATCGACCATGGTCACAGCGGCGATCCTCGGCGGCGACGCGGAAATGACGTTGACCGGCGGCGTCGGCAACGTGCGCGCTTATGCTCAGGGAGCGAGCGACCTGGTTTTTATCGGCGGCGTGAAGAATTTCATGACCCAAAGTATCGTGGCCGGCGGCAACATCAAAAAGCCGGAGGATATCAAAGGCAAACGGGTCGCTGTCAGCCGCATCGGCAGCAATACCCATTATTTTACGATTCAAGCTCTCCGGCGTTCGGGTATGGAGCCCAATCGGGATTTCACGTTTATTC
>JAICHC010000895.1 GCA_025922795.1 Candidatus Binatia bacterium
ATTCGGCCGAGAGCTGTGGCGGCATGGAAGCGAATTGAGTCATCGCGATGTTTGAGCATCGTCTCAAGTTTCGCCGATGCCTCTCGAACCCGTCTGAACCCAAGTTGCCGGATCGCCTGTCGAGCCACACTCACGTCTGAATGGGTTGCGAGATTGATAATTTCTTCCCGTGCCGAACGTCCTTGGTCGACTGCATCAAGCGCCCAGATGGCGTGCCATTTTGCCGTCGAAGGACTGTTCGGTTGCTGCAAGACCGTCCTTAGTAACTTGATCACTGCGTCTCCGCGTTCGCTCAAGCGCCGCTGAGCGGTGATGCGAACGCTATGAGCCGGGTGGCCAAGAGAATTGATTAACTCCTCGTCTGGAACGCTAACACGCTGCCCCAGCGCTGCGGGCAGATACCAGTTCGGTTTTCGAGCAGGTTGCGATGGGCCTTTATAGGTCATCTTCCACAACCGTCCGGCGACGACGTTCTCCTTGGTGTCGCGATGTTGCCAATCGCAAATGTAAATGCTTTTGGCGTCAGCGCCCCAGGCGATCCCGACTGGGTAGAAGTCGTTTGGCGCCTTTGAGAACAGGTCTTCCCGCGATACGGCCCGGAACGTCGCGCCCTCTCGCGCGACTTTCACTCGCAGGATTTGTCGCTTGCCAAAATCGGCCAGCCACAAGTTCCCGCGATATTCCTCGGGCAGCGCATCTTCGTTGTAGCAAAGTGTGCCCGTCGCTGCGCCGCCGCCGTAGTCGGCCATCATCCAGAGCGTGTAACCACGCCGTGGACTGAAGTCGTATGGATAGCCGTAGAAGCCGCCGTCGACCATGTGCGTGAGGCGGCTCATCCACTCCATTTCGTCCGTGTTGTCGTAGGTGAAGATCTCATCCTCAGCCGTCATCGCCACGTCAAGAATGTTGCGCACACCGGTGCAGAACACCTCCAGTTCGGTGCCGTCTGGCCGCAAGCGCAAAATCCCACCGCCGTGCAAATCGACGCGCTTGCCATCCCGGCCGATCGCGCCGTAAACGCCCTTGTCGCCGACGGCGACGTAAAAATATCCATCCATTGCCAAGCGAAAGTTTGCCGGCACGTGATCGTTCCAGTCGAGCGTCCATGGATTCGGATGAGTGCTTTCAATGAGTTCAAAGCGCCTCGCGCCCACACCGTTGTTGTCGCTGAACACGCTGAATTTCGGGTTGTGCAGCACGTACAATTTTCCTTCCAGATACTGCATTCCAAACACGGCGTACAGTTTTTCACCAAAGACAGTGATTTTGCCGTCCGGGTGGAAACAGAGGATACGACCCAGGGCCATGTCAGCGCGGGGAGCGCTGATATCCATCGGATCTTCAGCCACGAAAATGCGTCCATCCGGCGCACTGCAAACGACCGAGGGATGTTTGATTTGCGGCGCGGAGGCCACCACCTCGATTGACCAATCAGGAGGGCACACCGGCAGTTCGGCGGCCTGGCCAGAGGCCGCGAGCAGAGCCAACGCAACAGCGGCGCAACGAATCATCGAGCTGAGAATATCGGCTTTGGCAGGGTAGGCAAAGACCTCCATTGCCGCTTGTACATCGGCTGTTACTTATGCGAAATACACGCCGTTCGTGCGTGTAATGAAAGGAGTTAATGCATATGGCACGAAGAAATATGCGAAGACAAAGTCGATCGCGAAGCAGCACCAAACAACGCGGCCAAAATCGATCCAGCCAGACCCGCGGGTCGAACACGGGACGTTCTCGCCGCAATCAAAGCCGGCAGAACCAACAGATTCTGGAGGAACGCGAAATCGGGATGTAACCTAGCGGCGACGTGTCGCCGATTTTGACCCACGCAACCCGATAAACGCGGCGCCCCGGCGCCGCACTCCAAAAGCTACGCCAGGATCTTTTCGACCA
>JAICHC010000896.1 GCA_025922795.1 Candidatus Binatia bacterium
CGTTAACCCACTCTTTATGAAATCCCGCCGGTTCATAGATCCTCCCTTTGAACCAAATAGTTATTTTCGATTGAGCAACTATATCTCTTGGTGAGTCTTTGTCAATCGGAGCAACCCACAACCTGCACGCCGGATCGGAGCGATCAGCGCGCTTTTAAGAAGGCCAGTACTTCGTCCGGATGAGCCTCGGCTTTCTTTACCGCAGGCCAGTGTTTGATCACGTCGTCTTTTGGGCCAACGACCACGGTGGAACGGAATCGTTCCTTGCACTTCCTTGCCGCACATCATTTTTTGCCGAACGCGCCATATTTTCTCATCACCTCGGCTTTCGGCTCCGAGAGCAAGGTAAACGGCAGCTTGTATTTGCCAGCGAATCGACTGTGCGACTCGACGCTGTCCTTACTGACGCCAAGCACCACGACGTCGGCTTTTTTCAATGTGGAGTTTTGGTCGCGAAACCCGCATGCCTCTTTGGTGCAGCCCGGCGTGTCGTCCGTCGGATAAAAATACAGAACGACGGTCTTGCCCTTGTAGTCGGCGAGCGAATGCATTTTTCCATCGTTGCCGTCGAGGCTGAAGGTCGGCGCCTTCCTGCCTTCCAAGTTTGCCATCCTTCGCCTTCCTCCTCGATTTGATTGAGCTCCGCCATGCAGGAAGCCAACTTCAACTCGAACATGGATGAACTAGGCTACTCGCTCACTTTGACGCCGCGCCAGAAAGCAACATGATCCTTGATCGATCTGGCCGCTTCTTTAGGTTCGGGGTAATACCAGGCGGCGTCCGGATTGGATTTATCCCCGACCTGAACGTGGTAATAGTTCGCAATGCCTTTCCAGTGACACGTGGTATGCGTGTCGCTCGGCGCGAAATATTGCCGCTTGATAGAATCCGGCGGAAAATAGTGATGACCCTCGATGACAAGGGTTCGATTGGATTCAGCTAAAACCGTATCTTCCCAAGTCGCTTTCATAAAACCTCCTTAACTGATCACCGCCTGCGCAAATTTCCAACAGGCGTCCTATTCGGATTTCCTCTCGCCACGGCGCCAAGACCCACCAAGCAGCACGGCGAGGATGAGAGCGCGCACGATCTGAAAAACGTTTCTCGGAGTTTAGCCTCGCCGAACGCTCAAAATTATGCCTCTGCGCGTTTGTCCCAGATCAACTCGAGTTTGGTTCCGGTTACGCCGCTCCGGCTACTGCGACACACAGCGAAATTTTGCGAAAACGTATGGATAATGAGCCTGATACCAGTTGCGAAAACTCGGCCGCAGCAAATCAGCCGCGGTGGCCCACGATGCGCCCTTGAGAACGAAATGCTTTCCGTCGAAAAAATCGCGCGAGTAATCCGCGTAACTCTCGATGTAGGGTGAAAACCTTGGAAACGGCGCGAATACCGTGTCCGTCAGCTCCCAACCATTGCCGGCCAATTCCATCACTCCCCAGCGGCTAGTGCCGCCAGGGCGTGAACCGACCGGCATCGGCGACCAGGAAACAAAATCAAAGTTGCCGTGCTGCGCTGCCGGTGTCGAATTGCCCCAAGGATACATCGATTCGCGTCCATCTGGGCCGTAATACGCGGCACGATGGAATTCTGCTTCCGTGGGAAGCCTCTTGCCGACCCAATTCGCGTAGGCGCGCGCTTCGGCGAGGCTGACGTACACGGGCCAACTGGCGACATACTCCAGTGGAAACACATCGAACATGGCGCGGTAGAACCACTTCCCTTCCCGCCGAACCCAACAGACCGGATGGTTCTTGCCCTCAAGTTGCTTCCAGTGAAAGTCTTTTGCGCGCCAAAAACGCGGCTCCTCGTATGCTCCCGAATCGACGAACCTCCAATACTCGCCGTTCGTGACCGGAAGTGAATCGATAGTGAAAGACGGCACCTCC
>JAICHC010000897.1 GCA_025922795.1 Candidatus Binatia bacterium
CGGTGGGGGTTGCTTCAATGCTTTGGTAGTGGGCTAACATGAGTTTCGCTGCTAGGGCTTCGTCCCGCTATTACCGCCCGTCCAAAACTTCCACGTGATCTTGCCGTAAACACTGCGCGGGATTTCTTGTCGCGTCGCCGCCGCGCCAAATTCTGGATGCTGATTATCCAAAAGATTTTGGCCGACGATCGCGAATTCCCAGTGGGGCGTCGGACGCCAGCCAAGGCGCAAATCGAGTGAGACGTAGCTCGGCACGGTGGGGCCGCGCTGGTTGAGGTTGTCGACGTAACGAAGGACTGAATCAAACTCCAGGTTTGCTGGCAAATTGATCATGGATTGAACCAAGAACTGATGATGCGGATCGTTGCCTTCCCCTCGGCCGCGATTGATGTCGAGGCTGCGATCCAAATCAATATCCTTTTTGAAAAAAGTATAGCCGCCGCGCAGCCGCCACCAGTCAAACGCCTGCCAGGCGAGCGATAACTCCACGCCGTAGGTTTTCGCGCTTAGCTGGTTGAGGATGATAAATTGACCCGGTGCGCCGGCGATCGGCTCGACACTGCGAATATCGTCATAATCGTTATAAAAGGTGGAAATGGAGAGCCCGACCCGTTGGGCCAACTCTGTGCGATAACCAAGCTCGTAGGCGATGACTTTCTCGGAGTCGAAGCGGTCTCCGCCGCCGCGAAGCAAAAACGGCGGTGAACCCGGCGCGAAAAATTCAGTATCGATGCGGCTCGGCGAACGAACCGCGCGCGAGACCGCCGCCCACAGCGTGTGGTTGGCGATCGGCATCCACGCTATGCGAGCGCCCGGCTGAAATTCGAAACCCGAGAAACTGTTGTGCTCGAACTTCGAGCCGATTGTCAGAACCAGTTGATCGCGCACCAGTGAAATCTCATCCTGTACGAAACCGCTGAAAAGATGCAGATCACGCCGTCCCGGGAGAAACGCCAACGCCGCAGTGTTCTTGACGTCGTCATGCATGAACCGGTAGCCGCCGCCCCAGATGAGACGATTGCGCTCGTCGAGCAATAGCCGATGTTCGAACTCAATGTCATAAGTGTTCAGCACTTCCGTGATGGACCCGGGAATCCGTCTGTAAGTTCTGTCCCAATACATTTGCAGAGTCATGTCGGACTTGTCCGTCAAAGGATGGGTCAAGCGGCCGATCAAGTTCTGGCCGTCCACGGTGACATCGCCCGGCGCAGTCTGGCCAATTTCGCCGCCGTAGAAATTGCCTTGGAGGCTTCCAATTGCGCCGTGCGCCGGCAACCAATCGGCGCGAAAACCGCCTTGCCCTGTAAACCAGCTACTGTCGGCATCGCGACCGCTTCGTAGTTTCGTATCGTCGCGATCGAAGCCCATGCCGTAGACACGGAAATAAGAATCCGCTCCGAGCTTGCCGCCGTAGCGAGCGTTGCCGAAACCTCTCAGTTGGGAACCGCCGCCGGCGCTCAGCAGCGCGCCTGGCGTATCGCGCGCGTTCTTGGTGATCACGTTGATCACCCCATTAACGGCGTTGGCGCCCCACAGCGTTGCACCCGGTCCGCTGATCACTTCGATGCGATCCACGTCTTCGAGCATGACGTTCTGCACATCCCAAAAGACTCCGGAAAAAAGCGGCGTGTAGACGCTGCGGCCGTCGATCAACACCAGGAGCTTATTCGCGGTCGTCGAATTGAAGCCGCGCGCGCTGATCGCCCATGTGCCAGAGTTGACCTGCGCGACCTGAAGGTTCGGCGCCAAACGCAACGCTTCGGGCAGGCTGGTCGCGCCCGACCGGTAAATCTCTTCGGCGGTGATGACTTGGATGGCGGAAGCGGCATCGACAAGACGCTCGACTCGCCTGGACACCGTGGTGATCTCGAGATTGAACAACTCCTCGAAG
>JAICHC010000898.1 GCA_025922795.1 Candidatus Binatia bacterium
TCCAGAGCCTGCAACGAATCGTTTTCGCGGTGTTCCATCACTTGAATGAAAATTGGCGTCAGCAACCCCTAAAATTTACACATAAGTCTTGACGCTACCCCCGCGCGGGCGCTTCGCGCATTCCAAATCTCAGATGCCAAATTTCAACAGAAATCTTTGAGATCTGAAATTTGTCATTTGTGATTCCGAGCGCGGCTAGGACTATTCCCAGCGCTTCATCTTGGTGAAATCGTAACTCACCGAACTGTCGGCCTCGAAACGCCAGACGGCCCGGTCTTTCTTCCACCCACCGGTAAAGACCGACTGCAAGAATGAAGTAATCTGGTTCCAGGCGGCATCGCTCTGCGGCACGCGATAACGGCCGGGCATCGTGTCGTTGAGAAAGCCATGCGGCGCATCGGCGTACATGCGGATGTCGAAGCTCTTCTTTGCCCCGGCCAGGACCGTGAACATGCGCACGATGTTGTCGCGATGAATCAGGTTATCGAGCTCACCGAACACCGCCGTGAGCGGGCACTTGATTTCCTGCAGAAGCTTCTCGATCGGCTCGGCCCGGAGCGGATGTGATTTCCAATCGGCATCATAAACGGCGCCGTAAAGCACGACGGCGGCGCTCAGATAATCGCGTTTAGCAGCCGCTAAGATGGGCTGGCGGCCGGTTTGGCACACGCCCGACATGGCGATCTTGCTCATGTCCGCCTCGGGTACCGTGCGCAGATGTTTGATTACCGCATCCAGATCGAGCAGAACCTCCTCGTCGCTAAGCTCACAACGATCATCGCCGCGCGCCAGCACCTCGCGATCGCCCGCGAAGCGGGAAAAAAAGTCCGGCACGATCGTCACATAACCGGCGTCCACGAACTTCTGTCCGAGATCGGTTGTGTGCTGCACAATGCCATAGCGCTCATGCAAGTGAATTACCACCGGTTTTTTGCCGGTGCCGCCCGGAGTGCCAAGGAAGCCATTCATCCGATTGTCGATTTTGATCGGAACAAGCATGAGAGGTTTTCCTTCCAATTAATTCCTGGTTTGTTTTCGTACCACATTATGACGGCGGATTTCTACTTGAGTGTTTAGCTCAGACCATCTCAGAGAACGTACTAACCTCAAGCACCGGTGGGATGCCTCCGACAAAGTCTCGACCGAAAGAGTCGCGCGTCGCGCTGATACGTCCGACGCCAACTCTCGACGTTTCACGGCGATCGCAGCGCAACCGGTTTTGTACTTCACTGACTCCGGCTGAGCCTCCGGTTTTCGAAGATGAATGATATTTTTGAAGGTTCAGCTGTGCGGCGCCGTGCGCGAATCGACTCCGCGATTGATGTCGATGATAGAGCCCGGCTCCTTCGGCTCCGCGTCGGAACGCCAGGCGACATGCTGGTCGGGGCGAATGAGCACCAGGTTAGCCTGGTACGGTCGCGGAGCTCAGGCTCGGACCGTCGCAGCACGTTGAGCGGCACGCCACGAGCGCAGGCAGCCCGCACCATGCTCGAGCAGTCGATCTCTTGGATGCCAAGCACCAAGAGCGTTAGCCCTGGCTAAAGTGATCGAACAAAGCCGAGCCGTCGGGCAGCCAGGCGTGCGGGGCGCGATGGCCCGGGCGAGCGGTAGGGATGTAGCGGGACGTTTCGTAAGGCGTCGTTGGCGTGCCGTCCGGCACAATGACCGGCGAGGTGGCGTAGCGATAGCCGAGGCTCACGCCCAGACTCTGGAAGTTCTTGGGCTTGATCCGCTGGATTTTTTCCGCGAGCGCCTCGCGAAGACTCTGACCTCGGATTGGGTCTTCCAGGCCGGGAGTAAGGAGTTCGTTGTCCTCCGAGTTTTGAATCGACTCGGCCAACGCTCGGACATGGAACTGGCGGCGTTCGAGTTCGTAGCTGTCGAGCA
>JAICHC010000899.1 GCA_025922795.1 Candidatus Binatia bacterium
ACACGCATCAACACTTTGCGCGGCCCGATCTTGTCGCCCAGGTAGCCGGTAGGAATTTCAAACAAGGCGTAGGAAAGAGTGAACGCGGAGAACACCCAACCCATCGCAGATTCGCTTAGCCTCAGATCTTCTCTTATGAACGGCGCCGCTTTGGAAATACAGATACGATCGATGTACTGAATGACCGCCAGCGTAATCGCGAATACGATCACCCAGTAGCGAGCTTTGGAGGGTGGTTGCGCACCGACGGAAGCAGACTGCTGCTCGGCCAACGAGCCCAAAGCGCCCGCGTCAGGTTGGGATGGCATGGCGCGAACTTGGCAAAAAGTACGACACAAAGGAACGGAAAATTTAAATGGTCGAATTCGCGTCAAATGTTTAGAGTCAAAACGACGTTCGTTTTATGGTCGGCATCGACATACCAGACGGTTTGAAGCGCTTTGAAATCCCGGGGCGTGTCACGCTCCTGGAAGGCAATGGCGAATTGCCCAAAATCGAGGTCACGACCGACTGGAGCACGGCGGAGATTTACCTGCACGGCGCCCACATCACGGATTTTCAAAAGAAAGGCGAGCCGCCGCTGCTCTTTACCAGCCAGTTCAGCCGCTATAAGGAAGGAGCCGCCATCCGCGGCGGTGTCCCGATCATTTTTCCATGGTTCGGCGCGCGCGAAGGTGAACCGAGCCACGGTTTTGCGCGCATCTCTCCGTGGGAACTGCACGAAGCCACCGCTCTGCCCAAGGGCGGCGTCACGCTGCGTTTCAGTTTGCGGGAGACCGCAGACAGCGCAACGTGGCCGACATTCACGGCGAACTACGTGGTGCGCGTGACGGACACCCTTGAACTGGAATTAATCATTACCAATGCCACTGCCGACCAGCAGTTTAGCTTCGAGAATTGTTTGCACACCTATTTTGCCGTGAGCGACATCTCGGCGGTGTCCGTCATTGGTTTCAAAGGGTCCAATTACCTCGATAAAGCCGACAACTTTGCGCCCAGGACCGACAGCGCGGAGGCGATCCGTGTTACGGCGGAAGTCGATCGCACTTACCTCGATCACACGGCGGCGGTCGAGATTCACGATAGCAAGTTCCGCCGCAAAATCCGTATCGACAAAGAAAGCTCCCAATCGACGGTGGTTTGGAATCCGTGGATCGCCAAGTCACAGCAGATGCCCGATTTCGGCAACGAGGAGTACAAGCAGATGATCTGCGTCGAGTCAGGCAACGTTGGCAGGAACAGAATTGTTCTTCCACCCGGCCATTCCTCGGTGCTCAAGGTCAAGCTGAGCAGCGCACGCCTCTAGCGGTGGCGCTCACGGCTTGATCGTCACCACCGCGCGACGGAAGGACGACAGTTTCGGTTCTCCATCGTCAATGATTTCCAGAATCACATGGACTGTCACCGGTGCGCGCACCTGCGGCGCCACAAAGCTCGTCGATAACTCGTTCCTGGCCGAAAGCGAAGGATTATCGCGCAAAGTTCCAGCTTCTCGATAGATAAACCACTTCGCCGCGATCGCATGTTTGTCCGGATCGTTGCTTCCTTCGGCTGAGAGACGGACCGTATCGCCGGCTTTCGCGGGCACATGGACAATGCCGTGCGAATTGTCCCCGTTCAAAACGGCTACCGGATTGTGATTCGCCTCGGCCAAGTCCGCGACGCACCAATCCATGCGCGCCTGGAACTCGCGCTGAAAAGCGGGACGCCAGCGCGAAACCGTCGAGCGAGCATCCGTGACCGCGCCGACCGTGTCATGCGCGTCGCGATAAATACGATCCATGAAGTTTGTAAACCGTCCACCCCATCCGCCCCAGCCTGGGTGCGCGGGATCATTCAATCCATTGCGCAGAAAGAAAAACCACGACGGAGTATCTCCTTC
>JAICHC010000900.1 GCA_025922795.1 Candidatus Binatia bacterium
GACCTGACCGCGAGATTGGCCCAGGCGGGTTTCGTTGGCCTGGCGCCCGATCTGTTTCATCGTTTCACGGGCGACCGGCAGGCACTAACGCGCGGCGAGCAGAGGGTCGACCTCACCGACGACGGAGCGCTGGAGGATTTAAACGCCGCAGTCGAATATTTGAAAAGACTCAAAGAAGTCGACGGCGGCCGCATCGGCATCATCGGCGTTTGCCAAACCGGACGGCAACCCGTACTGCTGGCGGCAAAACGCGACGATATCGCCGGCGCGGTGGTGCTCTACGGCGCCATCGGCGGCAAGGAATGGCTCGGCAACGACCTTCGCCCGACGCCGATCGAAGAACTGATTCCGCAAGTGAATTGTCCGGTTTTGGGAGTCTTCGGCGAAGCCGATCATATTATTTCCGTCGACGACGTTGTCCGTTTTCGCAATGCCTTTGAAAAAGCCAAGAAGAATTGCCATATCCGCATCTATGCCGAGGCGCCGCACGGCTGGCTCAACGACACCATGCCGGGACGCTATCGCAAAGAAGCGGCGAAGGATGCTTGGAGTTTGATGATCTCGTTTCTGAGAAAATGTTTCGCCGGCGAGTGGGACAAAGACAAAATCGTTTGCCGGTACGAGAGCGAATATTCGTCCAAGTACGATTTCAGCAAGAATGTGCGGCTGGAATAGGGGAGGCGATCGCATGAAAAGGCCGGGAAGATTATTTCGGGCTCGAGCCGGCTGTTTCGGCTTCTTGGCGCTCGCGATCTCGGTGGTTGGCGCGATTGAACCGCTGCGTGCTGAACGGATCACCATCGCGACTCCGAGCCGCGGGCTTTTCGAGTTTCCCGTCGTCGTCGCGATGCGCAAAAATTTCTTCAAGGAAGAAAACCTCGATGTCGATAAGGTACAGATGCAACCGGCGCTCGGCGTGAAAGCACTTATGTCCGGCGATATCGATTATCTGCTCGCGTGGGGATCGGCGCTCCGCGCCGCGGTGACCGGTGTGCCGATCAAGGCGGTGGTTGGCTTCGCCGGGCGGCCGCTCCACGTGCTGATCTCTCGGCCGGAAATCAAAACGCCCAAGGACCTCAAAGGAAAAATCATCGGTGTCGACTCCATTGCCGGCACCGTGGATTATTTGTCGCGCGTTGCCGTGCGCCATTTCGGCTTGGAGCCGGAGAAAGATGTCACGTTCATCGTTACGGGCGAAAGTCCGACAAGATTGGCCGCGCTGCATGCAGGATCCATCGACGCAACCCCGATCGACGTTGCTTTCGCCGTCAAGGCCGAAGATGAGGGATTTCGGCGGCTCGTCTATTTGGGAGATCTCATCGAATTGCCTCTGTCGGGCATCGCTGTCATGGAGTCCAAGCTCCAGAGCCAGCGCGACCAGGTTCGACGCGTCGTCCGCGCCGGCGTGCGCGGCTCGCGCTTCATGAAGCAGAATCGCGCCGAGATGGTCCAAATGCTCGCCGATTACCTGCGCATCACGCCGGCGCAGTCAGCGAGAGCGTACGATGCGTCCATCAATTCTTTCACTTCCGACGGCATGATTTCCGATAAGGGCGTGATGTTGGACGTGCAGTTGACCAAAGAGCGCCTCAAGATCACCAAAGATATTCCATTAAGCCAGCTGGTGGACTGGAGCTTAGTTAAGGAGATCAAGTAGACGCTCTGGGCAAAAAAACGGTTATCCCAATGGTCTTTCGTTTTCTTTTGGTTGGCTCTGGAATCGATCAACTTACTAATGTTCGAAATTGAATTTACGTCAGATGCGGTAGATGATCTAAAATTGTTTAGAAAAGCCGTGGTTTATAAAAGGGGCAGCCGCTTGTTTATACGGGGCAAGGAGTACGCTTTATGAAAAAGGTAAACGTTTCGACTAAAGCCAAA
>JAICHC010000901.1 GCA_025922795.1 Candidatus Binatia bacterium
CGCTCGGCGACCAATTTAACGATCACGTCGTCCGGCACTAAGGCGCCGCGGCTGACGTATTGTCGCGCCTCTTTGCCGAGCGGCGTCTGATCAGCTATCGCTTGGCGCAAAATATCGCCGGTCGAAATCTGGCAAGCGGCGAATTTTTCCTGCAGCAGCTTGGCCTGGGTTCCCTTGCCCGCACCGGGAGGCCCCAGCAATACGACGCGCGCGGCCGCGGCCACAATTTAGCCCCTTCTTCCGCGCAGCCGCCCGCGCTTCATAAACCCCTCATAGTTACGGCTGATCAAATGCGTCTCCATTTGCGCGACGGTATCCAGAGCGACACCGACGACGATCAGCAGCGCCGTACCGCCGAAATAAAAAGGTACGTTGAACTGCCGGACCAAAATCGTCGGCAGCAGCGAGACAATGCACAGATAGATCGCGCCGCTCAGGGTAATGCGCGAAAGCACGCGCTCGATATATTCCGCGGTCTTTTGCCCGGGACGAATACCCGGAATATAACCGCCCGCCTTTTTCATGTTTTCAGCCACATCGCTCGGATTGAAAACGATCGCTGTGTAAAAGAAGGCAAAAAATATGATCAGAAGAACGTAGATAAAATCATGCAGAACTGTCCCAGGCGCCAGAGCCCCCGAAGCCGTTTGGACCCAAGGATGGCTGGCAAACTGGGCCAGGGTTGCCGGGAAAATTAGAATCGACGAAGCAAAAATCGGCGGTATCACGTTTGCCGTATTCACCTTGAGCGGCAGGTGGGACGTCATGCCGCCGTACATTTTGCGGCCGACCACGCGTTTGGCATACTGCACGGGAATGCGCCGCTGCCCCCGTTCAACGAAGATGATCGCGCCGACGACAATCACGCTCAGCACCAGGATCAGCAGCGCAACCAAAGGCCCCATTTCGCCTTCGCGCATGAATTGCAAAGTCGTGGTGATCGCCGAAGGCAGGCCGGCAACGATACCGGCGAAGATGACCAGGGAAATGCCGTTGCCGATGCCGCGCTCGGTAATCTGCTCGCCTAGCCACATGATAAATGCCGTTCCCGAGGTCAGGGTGATGACCGTCATGATGCGAAAGCCCCAACCCGGGTTGAGAACCAAACTTTGGCCGCCGGGTCCCTGCGTGCTCTCCAGACCGACGCTAATCATGATCCCTTGAACGATCGAAAGAACCACCGTGCCATAGCGCGTGTATTGGGTGATCTTCCGGCGTCCCGCCTCGCCTTCCTTGGACAGCCGTTCGAGATAAGGAAAAACCACCGTCAGCAGCTGCAGAATAATCGAAGCGCTGATATAGGGCATGATGCCTAAAGAAAACACCGAGAATTGCTCGAGCGCGCCGCCGGAGAACAGATTGAGAAAGCCGAACAGCGTGTTCTGATGCTGTTCGAAAAAGGCCGCCATCGCCTGGCGGTCAATGCCCGGCGTCGGCACGTGCACACCAAGTCGGTACACGGCGATCATACCGAGCGTGAAAAGCACGCGACGGCGTAGTTCAGGGATGCGCGAGGCGTTTTGAAACCCGCTAAGCATGAATTGCAATCAACTCCGCTTTGCCGCCGGCCGCTTCGATCTTCTCTTTTGCTTTGGCGGAAAAGCCATGGGCTTTTACAGTTAGAGCTTTCGACAGCGAACCGTCGCCGAGAATCTTGACGCGCCGGCGCTTGCCGCTCACATAGCCGTGCTCGATCAGAACTTCCGGAGTAACTTCAGCGCCGGCCGGCAGCGCGTCGATTTGGCCAAGATTGACCACCGACATCTCGATCCGAAACGGGTTGTGAAAGCCGCGCTTGGGCAAGCGACGCTGCAAGGGCATTTGACCGCCCTCGAATCCCGGTTTCGTATTGCCGCCGGAGCGGGCACCCTGCCC
>JAICHC010000902.1 GCA_025922795.1 Candidatus Binatia bacterium
ACAGGAATGCGAACGATGGTGTCTTATCGTTGCGCAGTCAAAAGACGAAACCATCCGATTGTGATCACTGAAGACAACAAGTTCGAAGAATTTTTCGCATCGCAACGTCGCGATGTGTTTCAACTTGCCATCCTGAACGGCAACTGATGGGAAGTCATCCGCCGCTCATCTTGATCACGGCTTTATCGTCGCGCAGGTATCGTCCGACTCCATTGGGTTCTCAGGCACAATCCCACGCATGAAGCCAAATCGACTGGACGATGTTACGACACGATCCAAAGTCTTCTACGGCTGGTATATCGTCGCTGTCGGTATTTTAGTTCATATTGCGGGCACGTTTGCCTTCTCCAGCACACTCAGCATTTTTCTCAAGCCCATTACCGAAGAGCTCGGCGTCACGCGCGGCGCGTTTTCGCTGATCCGCACTTTCGAGATCGGCATCGCCGCGCTGATCGTGCCCCTGCTCGGCCCGATGATCGATCGCCACGGCGGGCGCTGGATTCTCATCATCGGCGTCCTCATGGAAGGCGCAGGCTTGTTGCTTTCCAGCCTGGTGCAGAGTTTCTGGCAGTTTGCGCTGGTCCGTTGCTCGCTCGTCATTGCCGGTGAAGCGCTGCTTGGCTCCCTCGTGATCAACGTCACCATCGCGCAGTGGTTCGTCAAGAAACGTGGCCGCGCCATGGCCATTGCCAACTTAGGAACCGGTGTGGCCAAGCTCGGCATACCGTTGCTCGCGGCGTCGTTGTTTGTCCTGATCGGCTGGCGCGGCACTTGGGCCGTCTTCGGCGTGGTTGCGCCGCTCCTGGTCGTGGCGCCGGCGCTCATCTTCATTCGGCGGCGGCCCGAAGATATCGGTCTTCTGCCGGACGGCGAAACCGAATTTGAAAGACCCGCTGTGCCGCAGGCGGCTGCGCCCGGCTCGATGGCGTTCCGGCGGCACGAACCGATTGTGGAAATAGCGTGGAGCCGCTCTGAGGTTCTGCGGCAGCCAACCTTCTGGCTGCTGGTCGTGACTTTCGGGATCGCCGGGGTCGGCATTGCGGGTCTCAATCTGCACATTTTTTCCTTCGTAACCGACATCGGCTACTCGCCGCTAATCGCCGCCTCTTTTATGAGCACGATCGCGCTCACGCAACTCGCCTCCACGCTGGTCTGGGGAGCCCTCGCCGACAAGTTCGACATCAGGAAAGTTTCCTGTGTACAATTTTTAATCCAGGGCATGGGTCTGGTGATTGCGCTCTTGAGCGACCAGATTCATCTGGTTTATCTGGGCTTTTTTCTCTACGGCACGGGCCTGGCCGGAAGCTTTGTCTTGCGTGAAGTGATCTGGGCCAGTTTTTTTGGCCGGACTTCTCTCGGAACGGTACGCGGCCTCTCGCTTTTCTTTTCTCACCTGTTCGCTGCCAGCGGCGCGCCCTTCTTCGGCTTTCTGCACGACCGCATGGGCAGCTACAATGTGTCTTTTTCGATCTTTTCCTGCGCTCTTTTCACTTCAGCATTTTTCATATTGCTGGCAAAACCGCCGCGCAAGATTGACCCGGTAGTCGGTTCGACAAACCATTAGGAACTTCATAAGTATCTAGCCCAGGCGTGAATCGCGAAGAGCGCGAGCATGCCCTTCGCGATTGCAAAGAACACATTTCAAATTGGAAATTAACGGAAATTTGAAATCTGTAGTCAGCTATTCCGAGCGCCGCGCGGACAACAAGGCGCCGCCCCATTGACCCCGCCCGCAGCGGCTTGTCGGTGGACGAACAAATTCCCAGATGTCTCTAGTGGGCGATTACGGCTCCATCGCTTCCCATAACAACTCCGCCGGATGTTTCGCCTTACGGCTCGCCAAGTGGTCGATCTGTTGTCTGCATGATAT
>JAICHC010000903.1 GCA_025922795.1 Candidatus Binatia bacterium
AACCTTCCGACAATTTCCGATCTCCTCGATCACGGTGCCATTATCATCTTCGAAGAGAATCGGCTGCTTAGCCGCGCTGCGCCGCTACTCCGAAGCGGCAAATAGCGGCCTTGGAGCTCAGCGATCGTGATCGTGGGACGTGTTCGTGCTCGTGCGGATTTCACGGTCACGATCATGAGTTCTGCGAGCCGATTGAGCCATTGGCTTTAGGAGATGAGTTTTTTTGCTTAGGTATCGCGCTCGCTCGTGGGTCCCACTTCACCGTTACACCACGGTACGAAGGCTTTCATTTTGCACGTTGCGCCGTTGGCCTTGAGCTCTTTCTCAAATATCTGGTGGATCTCGCGGTCTTCGTCTTCGTACTCGATCTGCCAACCGCCTTCTTTCATGCTCCGGTCGGCGTTTTCGCCGCCACCGCCACGCCCTTTGTAAAGACCCATGTCCCCCGGGCGGAGCGCGAGATAACGCGCCCGGGTGGTTCCGGAATTGAAATGCTGGTGAAAACAGTTGTCGCTCGGCACGGTGACCATGGAGCCCAACTGCCAGTCGCACTTGATCATGTCGGAGCGATCTTCCTTGGTCCAGATCAATGAGTAACCGCCCGTGCCGCTCAGCAATACAAGGTGCGCGCCCGGACCATGGCGATGCGCTTTTTTGTAAGTGCCGACGGGAAATTCGGAGATATGACTCTTGGTGTTGTTGTCGGCCATCTCGAGCATGGCGTTGATGCCGCCGGCACCGCGCTCTTTCCAACCATACAAAAGCATGTCCGGCGCATTGGCGATGAAATTGGACTCCCAGATGCGGCGATTGAAGAGCTTGCCCTTGCCGCTGAAATAGTCCTCCTCGCCGGCGTAGCGGCCGCGAAACATATAGTCGCAGCCAAATACGAACTCGTTATCGCGAAACAAGCGCATCATCGGCGGCGCGTTGGTCACGGCGATATAGCGGGCCGGCTCGTTGCCGCTGCCGTTGAAATTCTGGTACCAGGCATTGAGCGGAATCGAAAACAGGCTTCCGGCCTGCCACTCAAAGCTGTTGCGGCGCTTCTCACCGTTCTCGCTTTGCCAAATGGTCGTCGCGCCGCGCCCGGTCACCACGTAGATCGTGAGCTCGTACATATGGTGCTCGGGCACGGACTTGCCGCCGGGCTTGATTTCGATGATGTGACAATCGTTGGGCAGATGCCGATTGTCGATATGGGCGACTGCGCCGCTGCCGCCCTTGCGCTCCCACGGCCCCAGCTCGATCTTCGCCAAGCTCGGAAAATAGAAGTTTTCGTAAACTTTCACCCCTTCCTTCTTGAGCCAGTCGGCGTAGGGGTCCGGTTTCGTGTAATCTTTGAGACCCTCTTTAGGCGTCTCGGCCACTTTCATATCGGTGCCTAGCATGACCATGGTGAAATCCTCCTCTGCCTGCATTGCTCCTGCGCCGGCGGTGGAAACTCGCCTTGACGCCACGCCCTTCGGTCTTGATTGGCATTCCCCCGTTGTCGGAATCGAACCTGATGCGGTTATTCTTTTGGATATCCGATCGAGGCTGAATTTGTCAACGAGCGGCGATCAGGCTGTTTTCAAACACCCAACTGCAATTTAGAAGTTAGCAGAGACCCGCTGGAATAGGTCTAAGCGTGCTGACTCAAGATCCTCAGAGGCCCTAGGGTCATTCTTTTCGCAAATTCATCATCGGCCTATAACGCGCGACTGTCTGAGACGTCGGGTCGTCACGATAACTTGATTGATCTCGGTCGATGGGCGCAGAGTTTGCAGGCGCAGCGCGGCCAACGCGAGGTCGTTTGACCGTTGCATCTCAGCAGCGAGGCGTTCGGTCTGAAAAGCCAGGTCGCGCAGCGCGCTCATACGAGCCG
>JAICHC010000904.1 GCA_025922795.1 Candidatus Binatia bacterium
GCCAAGAGCCTGCTGGCTTCCCGGGTGCCGGCAAAACGCATACTTCGCATCCTGGCGTCCTTAAAGCGGCAACTTCCGGACGAAAAACATCTTGCCAGCTTGAAAATTTATGCCGATGGGCGACGGGTCGTGGTCTGGGACGGTAAAGCCCAATGGCAGCCCGACTCGGGCCAATTTCTTTTCAACTTCGACGCGCGCAGCGTCCTCCGTACCTTGAAGTTGCCTCAGCCCAAAGCTCGTAAAGCGAAGCTTACCGCGCGCTATTGGTTCAATCTCGCCATGGAATTCGAAAACACCTCGACCGAAGAAGCGCAGCGAGCTTATCTTCGGGCATTGGAACTCGACCCGAGCATGAGCGATGCCCACCTGAATCTGGGAAAACTGTATCACGATGCCGGGATGCTCGAGAAATGCGAGCTGCACTATCGGGCTGCCGTGGAATACGCTCCCAGTGACCCGGCTCCGCATTTTAATCTGGGTGTTCTGCTGGAAGATTTGAAACAAGCACGGGAAGCCGCGCGCTGCTATCAAGAAGCCATCGACAGAGACCCTGATTTTGCCGATGCCCATTACAACCTTGGTCTTGTGCTCGAATCCTTGGGAAAAAGAAAAGAAGCGTTCAGCCATCTTCGGACCGCTCGCAAACTCTACCTGGGGAAATAAGTCACTCCGGACTCCCGATCGTTACCGTCCTGCCTTGAAACAAGCTTGAAAGCCGTTAGGCTGAAATGAGCGGCCCATGGCTCACGGTGGCGCCGCAACGTCAGGCGGATGGATGCGTACCCAAGCAAAAGCCAAAACGGCGAAGACGACCCGTCGTTCACGCAAACCTACCCCCCGGCTGACCGCTACGACGCCTATTCTCCCGCCTGAAGAAAGCGTCGAATTCGATGCCGTCGGCAAGACGGTGCGTTTGACCAATCTCAACAAGGTGTTTTGGCCTGATCTCGGTCTTACCAAGCGCGATCTTCTCCAATTCTACATCGATATAGCGCCGGTTCTGCTTCCTCACCTCGCCGATCGCGCGATGGTAATGAAGCGCTATCCGAACGGCATCGCCGCCGATTTCTTTTTTATGAAGCGCGCGCCTTCGCCGCGGCCAGAGTGGATCAAGACCTGCGCGATCGAACATTCATCCGGCAGCATTATCGACTTTCCGATCATACGCGATCTCGCTTCGCTCCTTTGGGTCGTTAACCTCGGCTGCATCGATCTCAATCCATGGTATGCCCGCTGCGACGACACCGATCGTCCCGATTATCTTCACTTTGATCTCGACCCCGTCAAAGACGCGAGTTGGAATCAAATGTTGGAAAGCGCGCAAGTGGTCCAGCAAGCGTTAACTGAGCTCAAATTGCCGGCGCTCATCAAGACAACCGGCTCGAGAGGCTTTCATGTCTACGTGCCGATCGTGCGCGGTCCGACACAAAAAGAGGTCTGGAAGTTTTCCAAACAATTCGCCACGAGTCTGGCGGCTCTACGGCCGGATTTGTTGACGGCCGAATATCGTGTTGCCAAACGGCCGCGACATCGCGTGCTGGTGGATTACAATCAAAATGCGTGGGGCCGGACGCTCGCCTCGGTCTACTCGGTGCGTCCCCAACCGAAAGCAACGGTTTCCGCTCCGATCACCTGGAAAGAGCTGGAACAGGGAGTTCGGATCGAAGACTTCCGCATGGACAACATGCGCCAGCGCATCAAAAAGGTTGGCGATCTCTGGGCTCCCTTGCTCGCCGAGAAGGGTCGAGCGAACCTGGAGGCGTTTTATGGGGCGCGGGCCATGCCGGCACAGATTGCAAACTCCGGCACGCGCGCACGCGCGAAACAAGCGCGATAGAGACGATCGCAAAC
>JAICHC010000905.1 GCA_025922795.1 Candidatus Binatia bacterium
AATACATGATTCTTCTCGGCGCGCGCGCCGAGCCGGCCGCCAATCCCAGATTTAGCGCCAAAGACGAAGAGGTCGGTCATGGGGACTTCGCCAAGCGAAACTTGGATAAGATCAAGGCGCCCGAGGACAAGAAAGCGCGGGCCCGGGCCGAAGGTTAATTTCACGTTTCACTCCATGTGGAGATTAGCCCTTTTGCTATTGGTTATAGCCGGCGCCGCAGCGCCGCCGGCGGCTCTCGGCGCGGACCGCGTCAGGCTCGCGCTGCCGGCAAAGTCGATGGGCTATCTGCCGTTCTTCGTTGCCCTTCATCGCGACTATTTCCAAGACGAAAATATCGAGATCGAGACATCGATGATGCTGCCGCAGCTGGCCCACAACGCGCTTTTGGCTGGCGAGGTCGATTACCACGGCGTCGCCGACTCCGCACTTCGCCTGGCCGCTCGAGGCGCGCCCTTGAAAGCCATCTTCTTCGGCGCGACCCGACCCAATTACTTCTTGATGAGCAAATCTCAAGTCCGATCCGTCAGCGAACTGCGCGGGAAATATGTCGGCATGGCCCGCTTCGGCGACACCATCGAATTAGCCAGCCGCATCGCACTCGATCGCGAAGGGCTAGACTTGCGGCGCGATGTGGTACCGATCATGATCGGCCTTCCGGTCACTCGAGTCGCCGCTCTCACCGCCGGCTCCATCGACGCCACCATCGTCGTGCCGCCGGACAACGTTTTGCTGAAGCAGAAAGGTTTCCGCGAGCTGCTCTTTCTCGGTGACGCGGTCGAGTTTCCCAGCAACGGCTACGCAACCTCGGATCGACAGTTGATTGAAAAACGCGATTTAACCAAGCGCCTGCTACGCGCGCTGTACCGCGGTCTCACATTCGCCCGTGAACGCCCGGAGGATGCGATGCGGATCATCGAACGCGAGTGGAAAGTGGACAGCGCCGTCGCGCGTGAATCCTACGCTTCCTTGGCAAAATCTTTCAGCCGCGACGGCACTGCAAGCGAAGCCGGACTGCTTTTTCACACCCGGCATATCCAAAAAGTGGAGAAAAGCGTTGGCGATATTCCGCTCAACCGCATCGTCGATTTCCGCTTGCTCGAGGAAATACGGCACGAAAACAAACAATGATACCCTGGAGGGGACGATGTCTAGCGCAAGACTGCCGGTTTTCGAGAAATTCATTCAAGAGCTCCGCGCCGCTTGGGCCGAGCTGCCGGACACGGAAGCGCGCATGAAACGAGGCCAGACGTTGCTCGAAAGTTTGGTCAAAGATCCAGGTATGCGCGAGGCGTCTAAATCGTGGCCTTCCACCGAAGGCCGGAAGAACTTGCTCTTCTACGAAGACGCAGATTACGGTTTTGCCATCAACGGCGTCGTCCGCGTTCCCGGCCGCAAAGGCAGCATTCACGATCACGCCCATGCGTGGACGGCCTATGGAATTCTCGACGGAACGGAGAGTTTGGAACGCTTTCGCCGCATTGACGACGGCTCGAAGCAAGGCTACGCCAAACTCGAGCTGGAGAGCGTTACCGAAGGACAACCGGGAAAAGTGGACCTCGTTCCGCCGTTTGACGTTCACGCCGAGCAAGGCGGCCCGACGAGATCCGTCGCCGTGATCCTCCGCTCCGAGCGCGTCGCCGGCAAAGTTTTGCAAGGCAGTTACGACAAGGAGAGCAACACGGTGCGCCGGATCGAAGGACCGACGAACATCCCCTACGAGATCACTGCCTAGCTAATTTCACCAAAAACTCCGATTGCGGTCTGCTCAAAAAGAGCTCAGAGGCGAGGAGGCACGTTTACACAATGGTTGGAGTATTGGAATATTGGAGTATTGGGTCTTAAACCATCACT
>JAICHC010000906.1 GCA_025922795.1 Candidatus Binatia bacterium
ACGCGGAGGCGCTTGATCGCGCGCGCATGCAGCTGCGACACGCGCGATTCGTTGACGCCGATTTCAGCGCCGATCTGCTTCATCGTGACGTCGCCGTAGTAGTAGAGCATGATCACCTTCTGCTCGCGGGGCGGCAGCGAATTGATCGCGGCGCGGACCTTGTCCTGCATCTCGCAGCGCTCATACGCCGCATCCGGCGCTTCGGGCTCTGACGGCACCAGCGCTGTCGGGAGGCACGCCTCGTCGACCGTTTCGCTCGTGGCCAGCGGTGATGTGGATTCGATGGTGTGGATGCGGACGATGGTACGGCCGAGCCGCTTTTCATCGGTGCCAACCTTGGCGGCGAGATCCGACAGCGACGGCTCATGGCCGAGCTCGCGGCGAAGCGTCTCGCGCGCCGCTTCCAGCTCGCGTCTCACGCGGCGCACGCCGCGCGGCCACGCGTCACGGCGAAGCGCGTCGATCATTGCGCCCCGGATTCGACGCTCGGCAAAGGTTTCGAACTTGATGCCGCGGTCTTCGTCGAAGCGATGAGCGGCGTCGATTAATCCGATCACGCCGTCCTGAACCAGGTCTCCCACATCAATCGAGTGGGGCATCGTCGACGCCATGCGGCGCGCGAGAGCTTCCACAAAGGGCAGTCCGTTGACGATGCGACGGCTTTGGGCGGCAGGCATTGGTTGGGCGCGCATTTCGTTTTTGGCTCCTGTAAGGCCGGTTTGTCCGGCGACGGCGCCGTGTATCGCAAGCGTGGTACCAGAATCGACACGGAGAAAAGGCGAATCGGCGCCGTCTCTAGGCGGCTTTGAACAAGTTGCGTGCAATCAGTTACTTACCAGGAAAACCGAAGGCGAATGAAGGGAAAAACAGCCGATGTACCGCCCGCCTCTTGCCAATTTATTGACGAATGGAGAGAAAATCGTCAATTTAATGGCAATTTCTGATCACGGTTTTGGGTGTTACAAGTTGCAATTCTGCACAGTGCAAAATGCAAAATCCAGAATCGGTTGGTGTAAGTCAGTGCGGATAGATGAGATCTGGCGAATGACTCTTTGCGGTCCTACTTTGGAACTTGTGCGCAAGTTGTATCTTTTGACCTAGCAATTACGACTTCGACTTTCATTTTCGAGTTCCGACTTTCTACTTTCACGTTCTCGCTACTTCTCCGCAGCTCCGATCCGCAGGCGGATCTCTTTGGCAGTCCCCATCGCGTCGAGCACGCTGCTGACGACTTGCGTCGCGCGGGAGCGGCTCGTCTCATCGGCAGCTTTCTTTTCCATGAGCTCGGCATGCGCGAGGATGATGCCGAGCTGGTTGTTCAACTGGTGAAAAAGCTGCCGAAGTTCCCGCGGCTGTTCCATAACGCCCCGCTCGAGCAGATCCTCGACTGAGTACGAAAGACGATTCATTTTATCCCCGGCCGTACTCAGTGCTGAATCTGCGGGTTGTCCCGCTGCTCCTGCGGCGCGCGCCACAGCGAGTCCGCAAAGATGCGAACCGACCCGCCGGCAGTGCGCACATACTGCACTTTCCCGCCAGCCATCCAGTTGTAAATTGTGCGACGGCTTACCCCGACGATTTCGCAGGCCTTCATGATCGAGAGCGTCTGTGTTTCAATATCCACTGTCGTTCCTCCCTCTGGAATCCCTATCGGAACGGCGTTTACAACTCTGTAGAGGCACGCGTGAACGAACGTCACTTTCTTGGCAGCTCTATCACTCTTTTTACTTTTAACTTTGAACTTTCCATTTTCCATGTCAAAGTATTGACGCTTTCAAAATGGCTGAGTCCAAGAAGCATCTGCTACTGGTTGAAGATGAGACCCCCCTTCGCGAGGCGCTGGCCGAG
>JAICHC010000907.1 GCA_025922795.1 Candidatus Binatia bacterium
CCTCGATCGGATCGCCGTTTCCGGCCGAGGCGGCAACATTTCCGAGAGCGCTGCCAGCCAACACCTGAGTCGCATCCGCATTGAGTATGTAGATGTCAAGATCGTTCGCCGATCCCGGAGCCCCGCTTACTGAGAAGTAGGGAGAATCCCACTGAAAGGACATGGTAAAGCCGGCGCCATTGGGTAAGGTAATGCGTTGGAAGACATCTGTGCCGTTATCACTAAAATTGTGCGCGGTTCCGCCGAAGAAAAATGGCGCTCCAGGAGTTGAAGGGAACGTTCCGGCAGCGAACACCGGCCCCGGTCGAAAGGCGCTCGAGTAGGCGTTCCGGCCATTGTTGCCTGCCGATGAAAAGTAAGACACCCCTGCGGCTACGACGCTGTCAACCGCGTGGGCAATGATCCCGTCCTGGAACATCGGCTCAGCCGGATAGATAACATCATCGACGATGACCCTTGCACCACTGTTTCTCAGCGCAACGATGTTGTTCGCAAAGTTTGCCTGGCCTCCGAAGGCGGTAGCGAAAGCGAGAGAAGATCCGGGGGAGACGTCATGGACGATCTGCAGCATCGCCCGCCCTTCGTCGGTGCCGGACGAACAACCAGGCTCTTCTTGAATGACCGCCACTGACGAAAGATCGCCACTGGTCACGTCGCCCGCAGCGCCGCCGAGGCAGTTGAAACTATTCGACAGCACTCCCACGGTGACGCCGGAACCATTAACTCCAAACGTCGTCCGGGCAACGCTGGAGCGCTGTGCTATGTCACCTTGGCTGGTCACACTGCCCGCATTGGTTATCGCCACGGCAGGCCGGGCGAATTGCAAATTTCTTAGTGTCGCCAAATTGGAGATACTGGAGATTGGCAAGTGACCTGAGACGATTCGCCCGTACGCGACCGCATCGACCATGCCCAACGCGATTAGGTCAGACCGGAGGTTGTTTGCGTCTTCCGCCGCAGTTGCATCAATGGCGACTTGTTGGTCGACGAGCGGGAGTAAGGGATCCCCTGAGGTAAAAGGGAGCGTGCTTCGTTGCGTCAGGTATGAGGTGTAGCGCTCGTTCAGACCCGCCAGGCTGGGACTCAGCTTGGCCATCGGCCCGTACTTGCTGGTCTGAGCATTCGCGGAAACGGCCAAAAATAAGATGAGCCCGATCAGGAGCCGAAGCGTCATGCAAAACCTCCGTCGTCTAGAGCTCCGACTTCCTAAGGCCGCTGCGGTACAACAGGCGGTTGATTTTTCTGCGTTATCGCAGAGGCAGCTCTGGCAAAAATCAGACTCGGCAATGCTGCCAATGCCGGAATCGAAGAGATCGGCAACTGGCCGGACACAATGCGCCCGAATGTCACTGAGTCGCGCATGCCGAGCGCCATGAGATCAGCTTGCAGGACGCTCGCTTCACCGGAAGCGACGGCGTCAACAACGACCCGCCCGTCAATGGTTTGTACGAGCCGATTGGCAGAGCGAAACGGCTCCTGGGTCCGTGAGGCCAGGTGGGAAGAGTATTCGTCATGTAAGGCAATCAACTGCGGTGCGATTTTCGATGTACGCTGGCCTTTCGCGGCCTCAGCTTGAGTACCGCCTGACGTACAGCCTCCTGATAGGAACGCGAGAGTGAGAAGCACAAATAGCCATGATGTCATGAGCAGCTCTAAAAGTTTGCTATACGACTTTTTGACAGGTGTATCGGGCACTGATCAGGACGGCTTTGACTTTGCCCTGCTCGACAAGCGGTCGCTCGGTCGTTCTTACCATGAGGCTCGATACAAAATGCCAGATTATTCACAGACCAACGATCGTGATCGGGGAGTGCGAACTTGGCTAGGATCGCGAACGAATCCCGGAC
>JAICHC010000908.1 GCA_025922795.1 Candidatus Binatia bacterium
CTGATGTTTGTCGGCGAGGGACCCGGGCGGGATGAAGACCTTCAAGGCGAGCCGTTCGTCGGCCGGGCCGGCCAACTACTGAACGACATCATTACCAAGGGGATGGGTCTCAAACGCGACGATGTCTATATCGCCAACGTGGTCAAGTGCCGGCCACCGGAAAATCGCAACCCCGAGCCTGACGAGGTCGCAGCCTGCGAGCCCTTTCTTAAGAAGCAGATTGATTTAGTACGCCCGAAGGTCATCGTAGGCTTGGGCAAGTTCGCGGTGCAGACTTTGATGCAGAGCAAGGTTCCGATCACCAAGCTGCGCGGCACCTGGCATCACTATCACGGGATCAAGCTGATGCCGACCTTTCATCCGGCGTATCTGTTGCGCAATCCGGCCGATAAAAAGTTGGTCTGGGAAGATATCAAGAAAGTCATCAAAGAGCTCCGTAGTGAAAACTCTTAGAATCTCCTTCTTCCTCGCGCTGCTCGCTGCCGCGGTATCGGTGTTGGCGCAGACGAAGGATGTGTCCGGACCTCACGTCGATCTCATCACCATCGACGGCAGCATCAATCCCGCGGTCGACGATTTCATTCGTGAGAGCATCAGCCGGGCCAAAGCCGGCGGCGCGCGAGCTTTGATCATCCAGCTCGACACGCCCGGCGGGCTATTGAGTTCCACCCGAACCATCGTCAAAGAGCTGCTTGGCACGCCGGTGCCTGTCATGGTCTACGTCGCTCCCAGCGGCGCCGGGGCTGGGTCGGCGGGCGTGTTCATCACGATGGCCGCCAATATTGCGGCGATGGCGCCGGGAACGAACATTGGTGCGGCTCATCCGGTTGCCGGCGGAGGTCAGGAAGTCAAAGGCGTGATGGGCGAGAAGATAGAAAATTTCACAGCCTCGTTCAGTGAAAGCATCGCGCAGCAGCGCGGCCGAAATGCTGAATGGGCGATTGACGCCGTGCGTAAGAGCCTTGCCATTACGGAAACGGATGCACTCAAGAAAAAAGTTATCGATATCGTCGCCAGGGACATCGACGACCTGCTGAAGCAGGCGGATGGGCGCAAAGTCGACATCCAAGGGCGCAAGCAGGACCTTTCGCTGCAAAATGTCCAAGTCGTCCGCCACGAAATGAATCTCAAACAGAAGGTGCTTAACGCCATCGCCGATCCGAATATTGCTTATCTGCTGATGATGGCGGGGATCCTCGGTTTGTACATGGAGTTCTCTCATCCGGGAACGATCTTCCCCGGCGTGGCGGGTGCGATTTGTTTGTTGTTGGCACTGGCGTCGTTACAGCTCTTGCCCATCAATTACACCGGCCTTGCACTCATGATATTTGGAGTTGCGCTTCTGGTCGGCGAGGCGTTCTTCCCGAGCTTTGGCGTTTTAGGCGTCGGCGGCATCATTTCGCTCGCGTTCGGTTCGCTGCTACTTTTCGATACGCCGACTTCCGATTTCGGCGTGGATCGATCGATCGTGTTCACGGCGGTTGCTACGCTGGGGTCGTTCGTTCTCGCCGTCAGCTATTTGGTCTTTCGCTCGCAAAAGGCGAAACCTACTCTAGGCATGGAAGGGATGATCGGCGAGCTCGGCGTCGTGCGCGAAAAACTTCAGCCGCGGGGCACCGTGTTCGTGCACGGCGAGTATTGGAAGGCCGAGGCCGATGGTGAAATCGAAACCGGTGATAAAGTCGAAGTGGTGAGTATCGATCGAATGGTGCTCAAGGTGAAACGAGCGGCACAGAGTCGTTCGTAAAGTTCCCGGAGGAGGGGAATCTATGTTTGGACTAGGCGTGCCCTTGACGTTTTTGATCATTGTCATTGCGGTTGTCATCAGCGGCGTCAAAATTTTAAAG
>JAICHC010000909.1 GCA_025922795.1 Candidatus Binatia bacterium
GCCTTCGTGTGCTTCGTGGTGAGAAAGTAATTTGCCGAATGGTACGTCGCCGCTAGGCGCCACGGAAGAATGAGCGGATTAAGATGCTACGATTACCTGAATTCAATTACTTCCAACCGCGCTCGCTGAAGCAGGCGACCAAAGCGTTAACAGACCTCGGCTCCGACGTGATGCTCGTGGCCGGCGGCACCGACGTCTATCCGAAGATGAAGCGCGGGCAATTCACGCCGCGCAGCTTGATTTCGCTCAGAGGGCTGCGCGAACTCAAAGGCATTCGGCAAGACAGAGCCGGCCTCTGGATCGGCGCCGGGGAAAGCCTGACCACGGTTTCCCGTCATCGGCTGATCGCAAAACATCTTCCCGCACTTGCTCACGCCGCTGAATCCGTCTCGACCCCGCAGCTTCGGAACATGGGAACCATCGGCGGCAACGTTCTCGTCGACACCCGCTGCAACTACTACGACCAAACTTACTTCTGGCGCCAGGCGGTGGGCTTTTGCATGAAAAAAGACGGCGACATCTGTCTGGTCGCTCCCGGAAGCGCCAAGTGCCTGGCGATCGCGTCATCCGACACGGCACCGGTGCTGGTGAGCTTGGGGGCGGAAGCGATTGTCGTCAATCAACAAGGAGAGCGCCGCGTGAAGCTCGAAGATCTGTATCGCGATGACGGCATCGAGTATTCGGCCAAAGCGAAAGACGAGGTGCTCAAAGCATTATTCATTCCGCGCGAAAGCTTGGCCCGGCGCAACACTTATCTCAAACTGCGGCGCCGCGGCTCCTTCGACTTTCCGATCCTCGGCGTCGCCGCGACGATGGAGACCGACGACCGAGGCGAATGCCATCATGCCAGCCTCGTGCTGACCGCCGTGGCGTCGGCGCCGAAGATGATCACCGAAGCAAGCGCATTACTGCAAGGGAAAAAGATCACTCCGGAATTGATTGACGCGGTCGCCGAAGCAGCAGCGAAGGTCGCCCACCCGCTCGACAACGCCGATTTGGATTACTGGTATAGGAAGAAGATGGCCAAAGTGTACACGCAACGAGCCTTGGCGAGTGTGGCAGGACTAGAGCTGGTGTGATGATTCAGAGGCTACAAGAACAAGTCGAGAGCCCTCGATCGTCATTCCCGCGAACGCGGGAATCCAGGTCTAATTTGAATTTTCTGGATTCCGGGTCGCGCTGCTTCGCCAGCTTGCCCGGAATGACGACTCCGAATGTCAGGAAGTGAAGACACGGGGTCTGAAAAGTTATCACGGCATGTAGGGGAGTTTTCCATGTCCAAGGATCTGCGCGTCTTCCTCGATGACCTGCAAGAACGCCTGCCCTATGATTTTGTGCGGATCGAGAGACCTGTCTCGCCTAAAGACTTTGAAGTGACCGCTCTACTTCAGCATCTCGAGAATCAGAAAAAATTTCCCGTTCTATACTTCGAAAAACCACTCGATCTGAATGGTAATCCCTGTGCTTTTCCGCTGCTGAGTAACGTCTTTGCCACCCGCCAGCGTTGCGCGCTCTCTCTCGGCATGAAGGCTCACGAAGCTGATCTACCGCTGAGCCTAGAGTATGCTCGCCGTGAGGATATGCTGATTCCGCCGGTGAGAATTCCGGGCAGTGAGGCGCCTGTCAAACAGGTCGTCAAACGCGGCGACGAGGCGAATGTTTTCGATCTCCCGGTCGTTCGTCATCATGCAATGGATCCGGCGCCCTACATCGACATGACGCCGGTAATGAAGGATCCGGACGAAGGTTTTTACAATATCGCTTTCCAACGCAACATGGTGAAGGGACCAAGGAAGCTTGGCCTACATATGTCGCCGCGCCACAACTGGCAAATCCATCGTA
>JAICHC010000910.1 GCA_025922795.1 Candidatus Binatia bacterium
AGCGCCAGCGCTAGCCAGGCCAGCAGCCATCGCAGGGCAGCTCGCCGCCCGGGGAGCGCGAAGGCCACCGCCCCGCCGCCGGCGCCGGCGAGGACAGCCCGTGGGGCGGGAGCGAGCCAGGTTGACCGCCGGAAACCGTGACGCGTGGTACCTTGCAATCGCCTCATGCGTTGCCTGCTCGAGGCCGTTCTTGGTGAAGAACATTTTGTCTGCCGCTTCGAACTTAGCCTTTGCTCGCTTGCGGAGCGACCACTGGGTGAATGCCCAAGTTGTGGCTAATTCTCCGTATTGCGACGCCACCCGCGCTATATTCTTGGCCGTTGGCGCAACCCCCTCAGCCGCCTCTAGCGCCGGCAGATAGGCGTCCAATTATCTGGACGCTTTCCGACGTCGATAACGCCAGCGACGGACAACCGGCACGAAGAAAATGGTAACTCCGGTCACCCCCAGGCCGAACAGCAACACTGCAATAGCCGGCGAACCGATTAAGTGCAGCTTTTCCGAAAAATACCGAAGGTCGTGAATGTCCTCCGCAATCTGATCGACGCGCTTTGCGACATTGAGAACCTCGCCGGTTTTGCCACAAACCTGCACTTCATGATATCCGCGCAGGCTGACGATCTTAAACACGTTCTTCTCCGGCCGATAGTCGATCCTTTCGATATCCGCGTGAGACCTCAGCTCCGGAATGCCCAGTGCAAAAGCAGACTCCGCCGCTGTGTCCAACGACACGACTTCCGACAACTCGCCCATGGCTTCACCCGAATGAGTCTTAGGCTTGACCCAGCCAAACGTATCTTTTGTCGCCAACAGGAAACCGGTCGACGCAATTGAAATGAGCGCCAACGCGCCGATGATCCCAAGCCAGCGGTGGAACGACCGAACCAGGTGATACATAGAAAGAAACTAGAGAACCACAGCTTCCAGCAGATGACTCAACCCCGCAAGCTGCAGCAGATACTCCGCAATTAGCATTACCGCAAACGACCCTACCAAAATTAGCGGCAATCCGCTCGAAATTAGCCGGCTCGCAACGGACGGCACGCGACGGTCGCCGCTGCGATACTTCGCGATCAGCTCTTCTGCAGCTGAAATTGCGCCTTCGACATCGCTATCCCTCGGCGTCTTTGTAGTCACAAACTTCTGAGCCAGACTCCCGAGCGGTTTCCAAACCGATAGCGTCAAGACCAGCGCCAGAAGCGCGCCCGCCTCTTGGAACGTGGACCATGTCAATTGAATAATCCCTGTAAAAAGCAGCGCGCCGATCGCCAGATTTGTTCCGCACCGAGGATGCACACGAGGCATGCGCCGAACAATGTCCGGTCTCAACGGCTCTCCACGTTCAATCGCATGCACAACCATATGCTCTGCCCCGTGAATCGCCGCGATAGGCGAGAGTCGCACCTGCAAAAAGAATAGCAAAATTGGCAACAGGTAGAGAACGGCCGACTGCAGAACGGCAGGAGTCCCGATCGGAAGCGCTTGGCTAACCATGGCCGTTAGCAAAACACCAAGCAACAGCATGGACGTCATCGCCGCGCCGGTCAATACCAAAGCCCACTGGGACGCTCCCGCCCGGAGGTTGCCGTTGGTCAAATACACCCCCATCGGCGTAGCCATGCCGCCGACCACCGGCGGTCGTGCGCTCTTGTCGGGCAACGCGTATAAGTCGAAAACGCGAAGAATGCCCAGATACCTGCCGTCCGGATCGACGACCATCACCGCCGGCTTGGCAGAAGCCGACATCACAGCATGTGCTTCGCTCTGCGGGGCAACCGAACTCAAGATTGGAGCAGACTCGTCCACGAACTGCGCAATCGGCATCGACATCGGCGCGC
>JAICHC010000911.1 GCA_025922795.1 Candidatus Binatia bacterium
AGATCTTGAACGCCAGCGGGCCTTCCTTGGCGAGCCCAGGGATTTCTTCCGGCACCGTGCCGGAAGGATTGTGATTAAAATCGACGATCGCGTTTTTGCTGTGGTGCTCGACCAAGGCGCGGTAACGCTCCACCGTGGTTGTCGGCGGATTGACGTTGGGCATGCCGATGGAAAACGTCACTCCGCCCGCCGCCGCCGCCATGGTCGCGGTCGTAATATCTTCCTTATGCGTAAAGCCGGGGTCGCGATGATGGGTATGAGTATCGATCAGCCCAGGGATGATCTTTTTGCCCTGCGCATCGATCACTGCGTCGGCTGAATCGGGCAATGCCGTCGGCTGGCCGAGCGCGATGATTTTCCCGCCGCTCACGGCGATGTCCGCCCGGACAAAGCCGCCCGGCGTCCAAACCTCGCCGTTCTTAACCAACAGATCGACCTTCTCCATGAAAAAATCTCCCTTCGCTCAGAATCGAAAATTTCTTATATGATCGGCCGTTACGCCTGTCAACCAAGCTGGCGATCGGACGCTGCTTTGAGAGCGCTCCGGCTTGACTCCGAAGTACAATTCTGGAACTATTCCCTCGCCGTTGACTCTCGACATGTCTAGCAACCACAAGGAGGTGTCGCATTTTATGAAACTCAAAAACGGTTTTTACGCCGGCGCAGCGATCGTCGCTCTGCTCGTGGCCGGAACGGTCCATGCACAAGACGCGAAAATGATCGAGGCGGCGAAAAAGGAAGGCAAAGCGGTCGTCTATGGATCTCTGGAGTCGGACTCGGCGAACTCCATCTTCAACGAGTTCAGGAAAAAAACCGGCGTCGCCGTGGAGTACTGGCGCGCCTCGGCCACTAAGGTCATGGACCGCGCTTTGAGCGAGTACCGCGCCGGCCGGCCATTGTTCGACATTATTTTGACCAACGACAATCCGATGCAGATCATGTTGAAAGAAGGCATTTTCGCCAAGTACGAGTCACCTTCGGCCAAGGATTTCCCGAAAGATGCCGTCGACCCGAATCTCGGGCCGCGTTATCGCAACGTTGTTATCGGCGTTGTCTATAACAAGAGCGCGGTCAAGGAAGCCGACGCGCCAAAATCTTTGCAGGACTTGGTCAATCCTAAATACCGTGGCAAACTCGTCATGCCCGACCCGACGCAACACACAACGACGACCCAATGGGTGGCCAGTCTCGAAAAGCTTATGGGCAAAGAAAAAGCGGACAAATATATCCGCGATCTCGCCGCCATGAAGCCGGTTCTGGTCGAGTCGCTTTTGCCGGCCGCCGAGCGCGTCGCTACGGGCGAGACGCCGATCGCCATCACTTATGTCAAATACGCTTATCTCTATGGCTTGAAGGGGGCGCCGCTCGATTATACCCGCCTCGGCAAATTCATGGGCGACGGGCACTATCTGACCTTGAGCAATAAGGCGCCGCATCCCAACGCGGGCAAAGCGGTGATCGATTATTTCCTCGGTTCCGACAGCATGAAGATGATGGCAAAACTGGGAGAATTCGTGAATCGTAAGGGTATCTATCCTCCGCTCGCCGACGCCGACAAGATCGAGTTCGTCGAGATGTTCGACCTCGACTCGAAACGTTTCGCTGAAAAGAAAAAGGAGTACCAGAACATTTTTCTGCGGTAGTCATCAGAAAGGCCAATCGTGTCCGTCAACGAAAGAGCGCAGGCGGTCGAAACCGGCGTTTCGACCGCCTGGGGCCGGTCTCGCGTCGGAGCCTTTCTCAGCCAGCCGGTGAGCTGGGTCTTTATTATCGTCGGCGGCATCATTGCGTTCCTCAGCCTCTATCCGACGTTCTTTCTTTTCTATGGTAGTCTCA
>JAICHC010000912.1 GCA_025922795.1 Candidatus Binatia bacterium
ATGCATCCGCGTGACTATCCCAGTAAAGTAACCGCGACCGAATACGAGCCGATGTCCGGCGAAAAAGCAATTTACATTTTTCTCAAAGGCCAGAATCGCGATGAACAGTTCGCCTACCGTGTAACGCTCGAAGGAACTGCAGCGGCCGGCTACAGGGTGCTAAAAATCGATCAGGGCATGGCCTTTCCGACTCTTTCGAACCAGAAGAAAACGTTCAAGCCGCCGCTCAGCGTACCCTGATCGTACGGTCGATATCTCAATGGCAGGCGTTTAACTCTCGCAATAACAGCTTGGCGCGATGCGTTTTGGTCTTCAACTTTACCCGCCGTGTGCGGCGCCGCAAATGGCCGCCTACGCCAACAAAGCGATGTTGCAGTACGCCTTCGATAAGGTATGGGTACCCGACCATTTGACCTACGAGAACGTCTTCGTGATCCTGGCCGCGATCCTCGCTCGCACCGATGCCCGTGTCGGCACGTCGGTCGTGCACCCGTTCAGTCGCACCCCGGTCGACCTTGCTTCGAGCTTCGCAGCGCTCGCGCATTTGGCGGGAGACCGAGGTGTTACGGTCGGTATCGGCGCCGGCTCGCCATCGTCGAACATGATCCGCAAGCGCAATCGTACCGCCATGGTACGCCAGATGATTTTGTTCCTGCGCGAGATGTTCTCGGGGCGCCGGGTTAGATTGGGCGAGTTCCCCGACCTGGCCGAATTCTTTCGACTCGACGGCGACGCCGAAGCATTTCTGCGCCTCCCGCCTGAGACCCCGCCGGAGATTTACGTTGCCGCTGCCGGCCCCACGATGCTTGAGCTCGCATGGGAGCTTGGCGATGGATTAATTGTCAGCAATCTTTCGTTTCCAACCGCACTTGTGCGCCAGGGCGCGCTCGATCTGGCGATGGCGCACTTGCAGGCGCGCCGGACGACCGCCGGGCAGCGCTTCACTAAAGTTTTGCACTTGCATGTTTCGGTGTCCCATGACGGCGCGGCGGCCAAACGCTGCGCCAAGCGCATGGGCGCCGGCGCGCTCATCCAAGGTCATCTGTTGAAACAGCGCATGCTCAAGTTGCCCATTCCGGAGAAGACCGCCGCTGCGGTCTTGGCAGCCCACGAGCATGGCAAGAGCGTCGAGGACATGATCGATGTGATCAGCGACGAGTTGCTCACCGAAGTCGGCACCGTCATCGCCGGCACACCGGACGAGTGCATCGCAGGCATCGACCAGATGTTGCGCGGCGCGAAACCGCACGGCTTCGATATTATCGACATCGCTTCACCACTCGGTCCCGACTGGGATGAAGCGATTGATTTGATCTGCCGCGAAATCATTCCAGAGCTCGAGCACCGGTCGCGCGTCTTCGACAAGTAATTGACGGTCACGGCCCTAGTCTAGATGCACGAGCGAATACTATTTGCACCGGGATTCAAAACAAATTAAAAACCGATTAACGTCGACCTAGGGAACATGAGTTACTAAGGAGTTCGTTAGTTAGTAGACATACTGGGACGAAGGGGCGAATCGTGGAAAGCGCAGGCACCAGGACTCAAAGGACGCCTTCGCACCCACGCCCAAAATTAAGCACCTCGGGGCGTGGCTCGGGTGGTGGCCGATGACGCCCAGACGTTTTGCCTGGGCTTGGAACGAGTCGTCCCTTCGTGTCCAACCAACCCTGTTGTCTAGATACTTGTGAACTCCTTAATAAAAGATAGGAGGACAAAATGGCCGCTGAATTCATCGATATCCTAAAAATGCAGGAACTGGAGATCGGTCATAGTAAGAAGGTGCTGTTCACCTCCGACCATTTTCACACTTGGGTGCACGGCGATTACCCCGG
>JAICHC010000913.1 GCA_025922795.1 Candidatus Binatia bacterium
ACGCGATCGTCGAGCCCTTCAGCATGATGATCTCGCGCGAGCGCGAGATCGAGTGTGCGCGGCTGGTCGTCGAGATGCAGCACTACTTCGCGGCGCTCATCGAGGAGCGTCGCGCGGAGCCGCGCGAGGATCTGCTCACCGTCATGGCGCAGGCGCATGGGGCCGACGGCGAGCCGATCGCGCTGCGCGAGCTGCTTTCGATCATCACCATCGACCTGCTCGCCTCGGGGAACGAGACCACCACCGCGGCGCTCGCCTCGGGACTGAAGCTGCTGATCGAGGATCCCGAGCCGATCGCGCGCGTACGGCGCGAGCCCAGGCTGCTCGAAACCCTGGCCGAGGAAGTCCTGCGGCTCGAATCACCCGCACAAGGCATGTTCCGGCGCGTGACGGCGGATACGACGCTCGGCGGTGTCCCGCTGCGCGAAGGTGAGCTGCTGAGCCTGAGATTCGGTTCCGCCAATCGCGACGAGTCGCAGTTTCCGCACGCCGCGCGCATCGACCTCGATCGTGCGCACCCGGGCAAGCACCTGGCGCTCGGCATCGGCCGGCATCACTGCATCGGCGCGGCGCTGGCGCGCCAGGAGCTGATCAGCGCCTTCGGCGCGCTGCTGGGACGCTGTGGCAACTTCCGCTTGACGCCGGGCTCGCCGCCGCCCGAATACGTGCCGAGTTTCTTCGGGCGCAACCTGCGCGAGCTGCACGTGAGCTTCGATCCCGCGCAAGCGCAGAGCTGACCCGCAGCGCTAGCTTTCAACATGAGATTTCACGTTATCGACCTGCGTATCCCAACCCTCAGAGCTTGAACGCAGGATTTCCAACCGCTTTGATTCTGGAAATTGTTGAAAGCCGGATTCTGTGATGACGAGCCGTGTGCCGGACTCGATTGGGTTCAGACGAAATTCGACCAGCACTTTCGCCTTCTCACCATACTCCGTATCCGGATCCACAGCTGCAGGAGACCAAGAAAAAGAAAACAAACGCTCATGGTCCATAGCTTCTGTTACCGACACCCATTTCACATGCTCATGCCCGGGATAAGTCATCGTCCCCGTTGTCGTCTCTCCAACGGCGAATCCGTTATCGAGTCGGACTCGAAACCACACTCCAAATTCACTTGGATCAGTGAGGGCTCGCCACACCCGCGCGACGGGCGCTGCGAGATCGACAGTTTTTTCAATTCGGTCTTGATCTTTATGGATTGGCATTTGGCAACCTTTTGGTTGCTAGTACGGTATCGGGCGGGCGCATTAAACGCAACCCCTTGGTTGCTTTTTTAGCGTCCGAACTTTCAAGCTTCTGGAAATGGCCAGTACGTAACTCAAGCTCGTTACAAGGCAGTCAATTGGGCCTCAATTCCCGTTTGAAAAGGCGAATCCCGATCGTTGCTCCCTTTCGCAAACGATGATTCATGGGTGCCGAAAGGAGCCCGTCATGTTTGATCATCTGTTTTGGTTGACCGAGAAGCAGTTCGCACGGCTTAAGCCACTTTTGCCAAACAAGGTGCGCGGCGTACCGAGAGTGGATGATCGTCGAGTGATCTCAGGCATTGTGCATGTTCTCAAATCCGGATGCCGATGGGTAGATGCGCCGCAGGAATACGGACCTCGCAAAACGCTCTACAACCGCTTCGTACGCTGGGCCGAAAAAGGAGTATGGCGCGACATCTTCCTCGCCTTGGCTGACGCAGGAGGGCCGCCAAGCCAAGCGCTCATCGACAGTTCTGCAGTTCGTGCGCATCGCTCGGCTGCTGGCGGAAAAGGGGGGAGCAGTTGCAAGATATCGGGCGTTCGCGTGGAGGCCGGACAACAAAAATCCATGCAATCACGG
>JAICHC010000914.1 GCA_025922795.1 Candidatus Binatia bacterium
CCGCTTCCGTCATACCCGCGAAAGCGGGTATCCAGGCTAATTGGAGGCGGAGAACAAACCTGGATTCCCGCGTGCGCGGGAATGACGAATTGCGGGAAAACCGTTCCAAGGGGAATCCCGCCATTTTCATCCTCTGTGGGCAAGCGTAAGGTCATGAATCACTTCGTGGTGAGTAAAATTCTCCCTCGAATCAGCGACCGCTTCGGGGTGGAATTTCCGTTATTGCTGTTCATGGCTCTGCCGTGTCATTTTTTTTCATCGGCCAGATGCAGATCAGAGTTCCGAACGCGATGACGAAGCCGCCGATCCACATCCAGATCACCAGCGGGCGCACCAGCGCTTTGAGTGTAGCTTGGTTGCGGTCGATCTCGCTGAACCCGGAGAGGATAAGATAGATGTCTTCGCTCAAGCTGCTCTGGTGCACGGCGCGGCCGATGGGGGATTGCTGGGTCGGAAAAAATTTAAGCGCAGGATTTAGGATTCCCTCGTCGCTACCGTTGTGAAAGACTCGGAACGCGCCTTCGACACGAAAGTGCGTCGGCTGGCGTGAGCCGTTCAATCCTTCGAACCGGATGCGATAGTTGCCGATCGGCAACTCCTGCTTGAGCGCCAAGGTCGCTTCCTTCTCGACGCTGTAAGTCATCGAGCCGGCGATGCCCAAGATGATTAAAACAACCCCGAGGTGCACGATCAACCCGCCGTAGCGGCGCTGATTGCGCCGCGCCAGGGTGACAAGACCGCGGAGAATGCCTTCGCCGGCGATGCGCTTGCGCGCGCGCAGCGCGAGCGCGGTGTCGTAAATAATCGTCATTACCACGAAGGCGAGCAGAGTGAATCCCAAGAGCGGCAAAAAGTCTTTGACTTTCCAGGCAAACAAACCCAGGGCGAAAACGAGCGAGCCCAGCGCCGGCCAGAGAAAGTTCCGCCTCAGATTATCCCAGGAGGCGCGCCGCCAAGCGATCATCGGGCCAACGCCCATGAGAAAGACCAAAAACAAAAAAAGCGGCACGGTGACCGAGTTAAAGTAAGGAGCGCCGACGCTGACTTGAACGCCGGCGACGGCTTCCGAGATCAGCGGAAAAATCGTGCCGAGAAAAATTGTGAACAGCGCCGACACCAGCACGATGTTGTTCAGCAAAAAAGCGGACTCGCGGCTGACCATCGAATCGAGCTCGGGTTGCTCCTTGAGTAAGTCGGCGCGATAGGCGAGCAAGCCGAAGGAGCCGAGCAGGATGACGGCGAGAAACGCGAGAAAGAACCCGCCCACCGGTCCGGACGAAAAAGCATGGATCGACGAGATGATGCCGGATCGAGTAAGAAAGGTGCCGAAGATCGTCAAGCTAAAGGCGATGATGATCAGCGAAAGATTCCACACTTTAAGCATACGGCGGCGTTCTTGCACCTGAATCGAATGCAGGAATGCGGTCGCCGGCAACCAGGGCATGAACGCGGCGTTCTCTACCGGGTCCCAGGCCCAATAACCGCCCCAGCCGAGCACGTGATAGGACCACCAGGCGCCGACTAAATTTCCCGCGGTCAAAAAGAACCATGCGATAATCGTCCAACGCCGCGTGCTCACGATCCAGGCTTCATCGAGTTTGCCGGTAATCAGCGCCGCCATCGCAAAAGCATAAGGAACGGTCAATCCGACGAATCCCGTATAGAGGAGCGGCGGATGGGTCATCATGTTGGCGTCTTCGAGCAGCGGG
The DNA here is from genome assembly GCA_025922795.1 of Candidatus Binatia bacterium. The sequence goes on from JAICHC010000914.1 coordinate 1,710, forward strand.
TTTAAGCCACGGCCGTCCGCCGGTGCCGGCGAAATCGTTTCGAAAGGATTTGACAGAAAAGCGAGGACGACCAGAAAGAATGCCGAGACGATCGAAAAAATCATGATCGCCCAGGGCAGC
>JAICHC010000915.1 GCA_025922795.1 Candidatus Binatia bacterium
CGCCAGGTCGCGCACCCTGTAGCCGCCGTCGAGATTCCACATCCCCTGATTCCAATCGTAGGCTTCGGTGCAGGTGACCTGGCGCACGAGGTCCTTGCCCACCAACCCAGGCGAAGCCTGGGCTTTGGCGACCAGCTCTTGCGCATCAGCCGTCAATGTCGAGATCACTCCTTCTTGCGATCCATGGTCGCGCAAGTGGCGCACCAGTGAGCGCGTATCGACGCCTTGAATACCGACGATGGCGTGAGCGCGCATGTATTCGTGCAGCGGCTGCGCCGCGCGCCAATTGCTGGGCTGAGATGTGTAATTCTTGACGATGAATCCTTTGACGAAGGGTTTGCGCGATTCGACGTCCTCGGGATTGACGCCGATGTTGCCGATCTCCGGATAGGTCATGGCAACCAGCTGTCCTTGGTAAGATGGATCGGTGAGTATCTCCTGATAGCCGGTCATGCTGGTGTTGAACACCACTTCGCCGAGCGCTTCGCCCTCGGCGCCGAACCCGGTTCCCTCAAATGTTCGCCCGTCGGCTAATGCCAAAATCGCTTTCATGAATCTAGTTTCCGCCACTGGTGGGCGGCGCGGCGGCTTGCACCCTGGTCTCGCTCGGATCGACGATCGAGTAGATCACCACTTGATCCGTTTGGTCTGCATCGAGCTCACGGAGCCTAACTCGCACGCGGTCATGCTCGGAGCTCGGAATATTTTTGCCGACGTAATTGGGCTTGACTGGAACCTCGCGGTGGCCGCGGTCAATCAACACCGCCAGGCGCACCGATTGCGGCCGCGCCGAACGGAAAATGATACTGAGCACGCTCTTGACGGTTCGGCCGGTGAATATGACGTCGTCGACCAGAATGACTTGGCGGTCCCTTAGATTGAGCGCCCCGGCGTCGGCGTCGGCCGGCGATATTCGTCTGAGCTCCTCTCCCGGCCCATAGATCTCGACCTCGCCCACTTCCGGTTTGCAACTGCAGCGTATTTCGATCTCCGCCGCCAAACGCTGTGCAAGTTGGGATCCGGCGCTGCGCACTCCCAGGATCAGCAAACGCTCCGGGTCGCGGCAGTCGCGCAAGATTGCCGCGCTCATTTCCGCCAGCGCATTGCGAATCTCGGCGTCCGCCATCAGCACCCGCTGCGGCCCGCTCTTGAACGGTTCGTAGCCAAGCTCTTCGGCTTCTTTGATCGAATCGAATAGCGCCAATTCGCCCTTGCTGAGCCAGTCGTTGAGAGCCGGGGCGAGTGCGCTGTCGAAAAAATGATATCGCTTGGATTTCACGTTACCGGCGAATTGCACCTTGAACCGATGGTCACAATAAGAGCACGTCAAAATCAGCGCATCGTCTTGCACCGGGAGGCGCAGCTCAAAGCGCCGCGCGCTCGACACCGGCTCCTTCAACGTCACGCAATTCGGGTTGCGGCATTGCGGACCGAGTCGTTCCGGGCTTTCGTAGGGGATCGTCGAACGCTTTGCCGCGCTGCGCTTTTGCGCGCGCCGATCGAACAAAAACTTGAGCAGCGCCATGCGCACCGGCACGCCGTACGCCGCCTGCTTAAAATAGATGCCACGGCGGTCTTTATCAACTTCGGGGGATAGTTCGTCGACGCGCGGCAGAGGATGCATGACGACGGTGTCTTGAAAGCGCTGCGCGCGCAGAAAATCCCGCCCGATGGTCGGGTAACCCTCGTCTGGGGAGCCGTCTCCCATGCGCTCCTTCTGTTTTCGTGTCATGTAAAACACATCGTAGCGCAGTCCCGCCGCCATGGTATTGAGCTGGGCTTGGATCACCTGATCGACCTGTGTAAACAGCGC